>DASSWH010000062.1:0-4748 GCA_035705175.1 Pseudidiomarina sp. | reverse complement strand
ATTCCGACCAGTCAGCAGCGATATTCGTCGATGCGTCGAAGTTAGTTGGCGTACCGTCGCCGTAATAAAGCGTCAGGGCGCCCCATAAATTGCCATCCGTTTCACTGTTATGCTCACTGTGACCAAAGGTAATCAAAGTCGAGTCGGTTGGTGCGTAATCCATCACCGCATAAACCAGCTGCGTGGCGCTTTCATAACGGTCAAGATAAGACTCTCGGTCATCACCAACCACCACTAAACGGCCACGTAGCGAGTCCGTGAAAGCGCCCGAAAAATCGCCTTCGAAGCGTTTGCCATTCCATGAACTTACACTTGCGTTTACCGAGCCACGAGTTTCCGAAGTGGGCTTCTTACGAACCAAATTGACTGTTGCCGACGGACTACCAACACCGGTCATCACGCCATTGGCACCATGCACAATTTCAATACGTTCATACAGGGCGGCATCCATACGACCGTGTGTGTTGCTGTTGATTAGCGGTAAACCTAAGCCATCGACTTGGAAGTTGTTCAACTCGAAACCGCGAGACGTGTAATAGGTTCGATCACTTTCAACTTGTTCAACGTTAATCGTCGCCGAATTTTCCAGTGCCGTATTTAGATCATTCAACGCGAAATCTTTGAGTTTTTCGGCTGTGATGACGGTTACGGTTTGCGGAGTTTCTTTAATACTGAGATTCAGTTTGCTTGCAGAGTCTTGGTCTTGTGCGAGGTAGCCACTGTGTTGCTGTCCAGTTATTTCCAGACGCTCCATGGCTTCATAAGTTTGCGGGTCAGCCGCGAAGGCACCGGTCAGTAAAGCATTGGAACCTAGTGCCACAGTTACTGCGGTGGCAACGCGAGATAAAACTTTCACAAAAAAATCCCCTGCATCGAGTCAAATTCAAGATGCGGGGGATCTTATTGTAAATGCGAATGATTCGCAATACCTAATTACTAACTTTCTGTATTGGGTACAATCCGCAGTTCAACACGACGGTTTTGAGCGCGGCCCGTTTCAGTACTGTTGTCTGCAACTGGGCTGCTCTCACCGTAGCCAATGGTTGTTAGTCGGCGTTGATCAACGCTATTCATTTGTAAAAAGCGTTTCACCGCTTCAGCACGATTCACCGACAAGGTTTGGTTGAACTCAGCTGAGCCTGTGCTATCCGTGTGACCTTCAACCACCATGGTGGTCTTTTCGTACTTCACCAATACTTTGGCAACGTCGTTAAGAACTGGCGTAAAATCTTGTGCGATGACTGAACTACCGGTAGCAAAGGTAATGTTGCTGGGTAGTTGCAGACGGATATTGTCGCCATCACGTACTACTTGAACACCACTACCTGCAAGTTCTTCACGAAATTCTTGCTCTTGTTGGTCCATGTAGTTACCAATGGCAGCACCCGCCAGAGCACCTACAGCGGCACCCCAAACATAACGGCTCTTGTCATGATCACCCGTGCCTTTACCTATTAATGCACCGGCAACGGCGCCAATGGTGGCTCCTTTCTGGGTATTGCTCCAACCACTATTTGCACAGCCGGCAAGGGCGAGCGATAGTGATGCTGCGACGGTCGCTATAATCAGTTTGTTCATGCATGACTCCTTATTTACGTTCAGTGAGTTGTGCTCAATCCATAGAGCTTCACAAAGTAAAGATAAAACTAGCACAGCAATGGCCCGCGCAGCGGGTCTTTACTCCAGATTTACTCGCTTTGCTGAATTAAGCTGCAAGCCACAAGAACATGCCGCAACGCTTGTTTAAAACTTTTGGACGGAAAAATTGATCGGGGGCTCGTTGGGTCAGTCCATAACACACATGCAACGGTAGCAAATGCTCCTCACGTGGGTGGCAAAAGCGTGCGTATGGAGCCTGCTCCCAGTTTTTCAGCCGCTGCCATCGTTGCGAATGGCTGTATTGTGGAGCTGTTAAACTATCGACTAGCCAATCCTCAAAAGCTGTGTTCTTGGCGTCACTTGCTGCCGACTCTGGATGAAAGAATTCGCGCATATTGTGAAATGAGAAGCCAGAGCCTAACACCAGAATGTTACGATCCTTGAACTGCGACAACGTCTCACCCAACTGCAAGTGTTGCTGAGGGTCGAGCGATTGCATCAATGAAACTTGAATCACCGGAATATCTGCCTCCGGATACATCAGCTTCAACGGCACAAAGACGCCATGGTCGAGTCCGCGTTTGGCATCGAGCTGTGGTTGAAACGCAGCTAAAGCATTGTGAATTTCTGTTGCCAGGGCTGGAGCTCCTGGGCTCGGGTATTGAATCGAATACGATTCAGGAGGAAAGCCAGTGTAGTCATAAAGTAAATGTGGTGATTGCGCAGAGGTGATGGTCGGCTGCTTTGCCTCCCAGTGGGCGCTGATCACAAGAATGGCTTCAGGTTTGGAGAGCTGGCGGCGCATGTCCGCCAGCACCTCCAGCATTTCACGATGACGCGCATCACCTAATAAAGGTAAAGGACCGCCGCCGTGTGAAATGAACGCTACATCCATGGTTACTTCTCGCTTAACGCTTTATCTACCGACCAATTCCCTGCGCCTTGTATTGCCAGAGCGACACTGGTGACCAAAAGAACGAGCGCGAATTCATAGCCGTTGTTCGCCATAAATAAGCCGTTTTCAAAATGCACCGTAAAAATTGCCACCAACATAGTGAAGGCCGAGACAATTGCCGCTGGACGAGTTAACAATCCTATCGCCAACGCTAGCCCACCAAAAAATTCAGCGGAACCTGCTAGCAGTGCCATGATGTAGCCGGGCTCCAAACCAATACTCGCCATCCACTGACCGGTTCCCTCTAACCCATAGCCACCGAACCAACCGAAGAGTTTCTGCGCACCATGTGCAGCTAAAATTAGACCGACTGGAACGCGTAACACAAATGCTGCCCAACCTGCGTTGGTGCTCAATACTTTTTGAATAAAATTGTTGTTCATAACCAAATCCTCTTATTAATCGGTGAAATGCTGATACCGCAAGCATGGACAACACTTTACTATCAACACATGCTGTGTTTAATATGGTCTATATTTTATAATTATCAATATTATGTTGTTAATAGGAGCGACACGTGGATCGACTTGATGCCATGCGAACCTTTATCACGGTGAGCCGTGAAGGGAGTTTTACGCGTGCCGCAGAACGGTTGGATATGTCTCCGCAGCTCGTTAGCAAGTATGTGGGTCAGCTAGAAGAGCATTTGGGTATTCGGCTCTTGAACCGCACCACGCGCCGCGTGAGCTTGACTGAGGCGGGACGACGTTACGAACTCAGTGCACGGCAATTATTACAAGATATTGATGATCTCGAACATGATCTGGGAGATTTGCAATCTCACGCCACTGGGCAATTGCGTATCAGTGCACCGGTGTCATTTGCAATTGCCCATCTCGCTCCCCTTCTGAATGCGTTTCAACAGCAGTATCCTGAGGTCAGTTTCGACGTCCAGCTCAATGACCGTAAAGTCGATATCGTCGACGAAGGCTTTGATTTGGCGCTGCGGATTGGACAACTCAAAAGCTCCTCGCTGATTGCAAAACGTTTAGCGCCGATTCGATTAGTTATTTGCGCAGCACCTCACTATTTGCAGCAATATGGCACACCGCGAAAGCTAGAGGACCTCGAGCACCACAAGCTCTTGCATTACAGTCTAATGGAGGACGATACCAGTCCATTACTCAGAGCGTGGCGGCAAAATCGGCATATTCTGATTTCGAATAACGGCGATGTTTTAACTCGTGCCGCGATTGCAGGTTTGGGGTTAGTTATTCAACCCTCGTTTATTGTCAGTGATGCCGTTGCCAGTGGTGCCTTAGTTCCACTTCTCGACCAATATCGGCCTGAACCGCTCGCATTGTATGCGGTGTATGCGCACCGCACCCTACTCGCGAGTAAAGTTCGTGCTTTTCTAGATTTTAGTGCCGATTATTTTGGTGAGATTCCAGAATGGGATCGCGCTGTAACAGGAACATCATCATGACTCGATCGATATTCATTTCTGGCGCCGCTGCCGGCATAGGTCGTGCAACCGCGCTGTATTTTGCTGCTCAAGGCTGGCGCGTCGGCGCCTTTGATATTGATGAACAAGCGCTGGCAAGCTTAGCCGTCGGCTTCAGTGAGAATATAGTCACTGGTTATTTGGACGTGCGCTCTACCGAGTCTTGGCAAAACGCTCTCGAGCAATTTTGTAGCGACGGTTCACTAGAGATTCTCTTTAATAACGCCGGTATTTTAGTGGTGGGCGATTTTACCTCGGCACCCGCAAGTCATCATACCCGACTCATTGACGTTAATTGCACTGGCGTCACTCTGGGCTGTTACACGGCTTTCCCATACTTGCAACGCGCTAGTCGAGCCAAGGTCATTACCATGTGTTCTGCCAGTGCCTTATTCGGTCAGCCACAACTGGCAAGCTATTCGGCAAGTAAGTTCTTTGTCAAAGGCATGACCGAAGCGCTAAGCCTAGAATGGGAACCCTATGGTATTCAGGTGATGGATGCAGCACCGTTATTTGTTAGAACCGCCATGGTTGACGGCCCTGAAACACCAGCTATGCGCAAGCTCGGTATTCGGTTAGAGGCGACCGATATTGCCTTGGCGATATGGCGCATGGCGCACTATCGTGGCAATAAAATGCATTGGCATATTGGCGCGCAAACCAAGCTGGCTGCGCTCGCAGCAAAGCTATCGCCACATGGGCTCAACCGCTGGGTTAATCGCCGTCTCACGACCTAGAGAGAAAGCCCCC
>DASSWH010000061.1:0-8103 GCA_035705175.1 Pseudidiomarina sp. | reverse complement strand
GACCATGACCCCACAGTTGCAACAGGCGATCCGCCTGCTGCAACTCTCCAGTCTTGAGCTGCAGCAAGAAATTCGACAAGCATTAGATGATAACCCACTGCTTGAGGTCGAAGACGCGAGCGCTGAAGGCGAAACGCAAATTGACGAAAACAATTGGGACGAAAGCTATTCTGCCGATTGTGGTAACCACTTAAGCTCGGCACCCAGTCACGCCTTTGACGGAGACGATAGTGTCTTCGAGGGCAATACCCAAGACAGCTTGCACGAACATTTATTGTGGCAGATGCGGTTGTCTCATTTCACTCCAACCGACGAACTGATCGCAATTGCCATCATTGATAGTATTGATGAGCAAGGCTACCTAAATAGTTCGCTCGACGAGATCTTTGACAGTCTAGACCCGCGTATACAAGCGTTAGTCGATGGTGATGACATCGCTGTTGTACTGAAGCGTATTCAGCACTTCGACCCGATCGGTGTGGCTGCTCGCGATATTCGTGAATGCTTATTATTGCAGCTTTGCGCGCTGCCTGACAAAACGCCGGCCCGGTCATCGGCTCTGCAAGCGGTGCAACATCATTTAGATTTATTAGGAAGCCGAGACTACCGAACCTTGGCACGTAAATTGAAGCTAGATGAAAACTCCCTGAGTGAGGTTATACAGCTCATTCAAACATTACAGCCGAGACCTGGTGATGGCTTCGGTGGCAGCGAGAGCGACTTCGTGATCCCTGATGTGTTAGTACGGAAAAAAAATGGTCGTTGGATAGTTGAGCTAAATGCTAATTCTGTGCCTAAACTAAAGGTAAACGACGTGTACGCATCTTTGTGCCAAGCGAGCGACGACATGCAGTATATTCGCCAACAAACGCAAGAAGCCAAATGGTTTATCCGCAGCCTTGAGAGCCGTCATGAAACACTGCTGAAAGTAGCCAGTAGCATTGTGCAGCGGCAGCAAGCGTTCTTCGAATTTGGCGCAGAGGCGATGAAACCAATGGTTCTGGCTGATATCGCTCAAGCGGTCGATATGCATGAATCAACCATTTCACGCGTCACGACACAAAAATTTATGCATACGCCACGTGGATTATTCGAATTGAAATACTTTTTCTCATCGCAATTATCTACGGATAGTGGTGAAGATGCTTCCTCAACGGCCATTCGGGCGTTGTTGAAAAAACTAGTTGCTGCGGAAAACCCAAAAAAGCCGTTGAGTGACAGTAAACTAACTGAACTCATGGCACAGCAGGGTATCCAAGTAGCTAGACGGACCATTGCGAAATATCGAGAGGCGCTCCACATACCGCCCTCGAGTCAACGCAAGCGTCTAATCTGATATCTTGGACAACAGAAGGAAGATGTTATGCAAATTAATTTGACTGGTCATCATGTCGATATTACTGAAGCCCTGCGCGAATATGTGGATGAGAAATTTGCGAAACTCGAGCGCCACTTTGACCATATCACCAACGTCCATGTAATTTTAAATGTTGAAAAGTTGACTCAAAAAGCGGAAGCTACCGTCCACTTACATGGCGGTGAAATTTTCGCTGACTCTGAACACCAAGATATGTATGCTGCCATTGATGGGCTCATCGATAAACTCGATCGGCAAGTCATTAAACACAAAGAAAAGTTGAAACGTCACTAACATCATGGATTTAACCGCATTGTTAACCCCGGACTGCACTCGCCGTGCAGTCGCGGGAACAAGCAAGAAAAAGGTTCTAGAAACCATCGGCCAACTCGCCGCCGGACGCTGCTCTGGTGTCACTGGCTTCGATGTCTTTGAGAGTTTGCTCAATCGCGAACGTTTGGGTAGCACCGGTATTGGGCTTGGTGTTGCCATCCCGCATGGCCGTGTACAGGGCGCTTCGAAGCCGGTCGCCGTGCTCATGACCTTGTCGGCTCCGATCGACTTTGATGCGATTGACAATCAACCGGTCGATATTATTTTTGCATTGCTGGTGCCCGAAGATCAGCATGAACAGCATTTACAAACATTAGCCGCTGTAGCAGGGCGGCTTAATGATAAACAATGCACTCGCGCGCTACGCGAAGCCACCAGTGACATGGAATTGTTTGAAATTTTCACGCAGTGTGAAACCTAGCGAAAGGACTGATGTCGATGCAGCTGATTATTGTGACAGGCCGCTCAGGATCAGGCAAAACCATTGCCTTACGCGTGCTCGAAGACTTAGGCTTTTACTGTGTCGATAATCTCCCCATCACTCTGCTACCGACTCTCGTTCATGCTGTCATTCAGCAATATGATCGTGTTGCCGTCAGCGTCGACGTGCGCAACCTACCCGAACAACAAGACGAACTAACCGACGCCCTCGATTTTTTGCCCGATAAAATTAAGCCCGAAATTCTGTATATTGATTCGTCTGATTCGGTATTATTGCGCCGTTTTGGTGAAACGCGCCGGTTACACCCACTGTCTCGTCACGAGCTGCCTTTAGGTGATGCGCTGAAAGAAGAGTTAAAGTTGCTCGAACCACTTGCAGAGCGTGCAACGTGGCGTATTGATAGTAGCAAGCTCAGTATTCATGAACTCAGTGAACAGGTGAGCGAACGCGTGTTAGGCAAAGCGGCCTCACGACTCATCGTCGTATTTCAGTCGTTCGGGTTTAAGTATGGTTTACCGCCAGATCTCGACTACGCCTTTGACGCCCGCATTTTGCCTAATCCACATTGGGAACCTGAATTAAAAGCGCTACGTGGTACCGATATTCAGGTACAACATTTTTTTGCGCAACAACCCTTGGTGACGAAGTTTATTCATCAGTTGGAGACTTTTTTAGAAACCTGGCTGCCCCACTTTCAACGCAGCAATCGTAGTTATCTGACGATTGGTATTGGCTGCACGGGTGGACAACATCGGTCAGTGTATATTGCCGAACAGCTGGGCCAACGCTTCGCCGACCAAACCTTCAAAGTGCAAGTGAAACATCGCGAGGCTAATCGCTAGTTATGTCTCATACCGCTCGTGAAACGGTCACGATTCGCAATAAACTCGGTCTGCATGCACGAGCCGCAACCAAGTTGGCGAAGCTGAGTCATCAATTTGATGCCAAGGTTTCAATTGTGCAAGGCGAACAAACCGTCGATGCCTCGAGTGTCATGTGTTTACTTCTATTGGCCAGCGGACAAGGCAAAGTCATCGATGTGGTCGCTGAAGGTCCTGAGGCAGACGATGCCGTTGCGGCCATTGCTGCCTTGATTGCAGCACGGTTTGACGAAGACCAATAAACACTAATCACTGCACGCTACTTACGCTTTCCCTTACTGACGAACCTCTAAAAATGGGTTAAACTCCTCATATCAAAGGGAGTTTCGTCATGTTAGAAGTCGCCGAAAAAGAGTTCACTGAACAACGCTTGCAGGAAGTTTCTGAAGCGTTGAGCCGTGGCATGTACGTGCAAGCGCGGCGACAACTCCATAATTTACCCGCCTGGGACATCGCGTTATTACTTGAATCCTCACCGCCGAAATCACGCGTTGTGATTTGGCAACTCGTCGATGCCGACGAGCATGGTGATATTCTCGAGGAACTCTCCGAGGAAGTTCAGAAGTCCGTTATCCGCCAAATGGCGCCAGAGAAGTTGGCTGCTGCCACCGAGGGCATGGATACCGATGACTTGGCTTACGTCCTGCGTGGTCTTCCTGAACAGGTCTATCAAGAAGTATTGAAGTCGATGGACGAGCAGGATCGGCAGCGTGCAGAGCAAGCGCTCTCGTACGAGGAAGAAACTGCCGGCGGTATGATGAATACCGACACCATTACCCTGCGTCCCGATGTGACCATTGATGTGGTGCTGCGGTATCTGCGCTTGAAAGGCGAACTGCCGGAAGCGACGGATAAGCTCTACGTGGTCAGTCGTGAAGATAAGTTTATTGGTGAAATCGGCATCAGTCGGTTGTTGACCGTTGATCCGACGCGCCTAGTTGAAGATGTGATGGATCGCGATATTCAAGGCATCCCGGTCGACCTGGATGAAACCGAAGTCGCCAAATTATTCGAACGCCAAGACTGGATCTCTGCACCAGTCATTGATGACGAAAACCGACTACTGGGTCGTATTACCATCGATGACGTGGTCGATATTATCCGCGAAGATGCTCAGCACTCGATGTTGAGCATGGCCGGTTTGGACGATGACGAAGATACCTTCGCCCCAGTTTTAAAAAGTACGCGCCGCCGCTCCATTTGGTTGGGCGTCAACCTGATCACGGCCCTGTTAGCCGCGATGGTCAGCTCGCTGTTTGAAGATATTTTGGCACAGATGGCAATACTGGCCATTTTGAATACCATAGTGCCGAGTATGGGTGGTATTGCGGGTTCACAAACACTTACTCTCGTTATTCGCGGGATGGCCTTGGGTCATATCGGCCCGAGTAACTCACGCTGGCTAATCGGTAAAGAGCTTGCCATTGGCGCACTAAACGGTGTGATTTGGGCGGTACTGATTGCCGGCGTTGTCGCGCTATGGAAACAAGATCTTATGATCGGCTTAATCATTGCCTTCGCGATGATGGCAAACCTACTTGCCGCTGGCTTAGCCGGTGTCACCGTGCCGCTGATCCTGAAAAAATACAATATCGATCCAGCCCTAGCCGGTGGTGTTATCCTCACCACCGTCACCGATGTGGTCGGCATCTTTGCCTTCCTCGGCACCGCCACCCTCCTGCTCGGCTAAATTTAATCAACTCTACAGACTAAAAAGCCGCTCATGCTTTATGAGCGGCTCATCGATTAGTTTACAATTTAAACGCGAATTAGGCCCCTACACAAACTAATTTTTTCTCTTGTTCTCGCCACTCGCATTCCATTCCAATTACTGGTCCGCCATTGGTGTCAACAATCAATCCCATCCTTCCAGCTGCTGCTATGAAGTCGTTCAATGTCGTCGACTCCCAAAAGTAAATGGGTCCATCTCCCGAACTGCCACTCTGATTCAATGAATCCTCTTCAAGGTAATCCAGATTAATCCCAGAACCATCTGTCGAACGTTTAAAGTTTATTTCATATCGCGTGGCTGACTCACCATTTTCAGGCAGTACAACATAACTAAACGACAATACAATCCTGGACCCGTCGCTCAGCAATACTTCAAGCGGAATACGAGCATCTAGGATATCCAAATTAATTTGGCTTCTAAGTGCGTCAATTATTCCCCCAGCTGTTTGAAATGCGCTGACATAACTTCCATCGTAAATTTTATTTAGGAAGGCTGTTTGAGCTTGACGACAACCTACTAAATCCCAACCGGAATTGACCACACCACCTGGTCCAGCACATGGGTTGGAAATAAGTCCATCGTCGCTAAATTGAGCAGCATACGATTGAATCGTTTCGAAAACATCTTTGATGTCATCAATAGTTTGAAGTGTCGATGCCGAAGTAGGAATGGATGAAACCATATAAATTGTTTGAGAGGGGTCACGCTGATTTGGAAATGCATCAACGCTATAAGTACGGGTCACAAAATCATCTATTTCAATTACATTCACAATCGCACCGGATGCTAATCCATTAGTCCTCGCAAAGTTCCGAGCTTCATCAGCTGGGTAGAGACAACCATCGGTACATTGCATCGAAATCTCTTGTGCTGATGCAGAAGTAATCGTTAATAAAAAAACAAAAAATCCAAATATCTTCATATTAAAAATGCTCCATTACATTAAATCAACTTACAAATCGTTAACTAATGTAAGTTCTCTAACTTTAAAATAAAATACCGAAAAATATATAATATTGTATATTTTATGTTATTTTTTTATCTTAATTATTACACATAAAATATTACGTTAGGTAAACCTTACCTAGTTACCCGCGATTTTGAGGTTTTCGAGGAGGACTGAGCCGGTGCGCACGCCGTGACGATAATCAACATCGTTACCGATGGCGACGATACTTTTCAGCATGTCTTTAAGATTGCCCGCGATGGTGATTTCTTCGACCGGGTATTGGATTTCGCCATTTTCGACCCAGAAACCAGCGGCGCCTCGAGAATAGTCACCATTAACTAGGTTTACGCCCTGTCCCATCAATTCGGTCACGAGCAAACCGGTGCCCATGGTGCGACACAAATCAGCGAGTGTCTGAGCGCCATGCGAGACGCTCCAGTTGTGGATACCTCCGGCATGACCGGTTGGTTGCATTTGCATTTTGCGGGCGGCGTAGCTGGTCAGCAGGTAGGTTTCTAGTACCCCGTTGGTGACGATATTCTTTTCGGTAGTTGCCAGCCCTTCATGGTCAAACGGGCTACTACCCAATGCGCCACGTAGATGCGGCTGCTCGGTGATGGTGAGCCACTCAGGCAACACTTGTTTGCCGAGATGATCGAGTAAGAAGCTCGACTTGCGGTATAGATTGCCGCCACTGATAGCGCCGACAAAATGACCAAACAGAGAATTGGCGACATCAGCACGGAAAATGACCGGCACACTGGCAGTCGATATTTTGCGACTATCTAAGCGTGCTAGGGTCGACTGTGCCGCATCTTCAGCGACTTGCTGTGGCGTCCATAGGTCATCCTTGTGACGCGCTACGGTGTAGCTATAGTCGCGTTGCATGGCGTCACCACTTTTCGCAATTAAAGAACAGCTCAAGCTATGCCGAGACTGCAGATAACCTGCGAGGAAACCATGGCTATTACCGTACACGCGATAACCCACGTGACTGCTATAACCTGCGCCATCTGAATTGACGATACGTGGGTCGAGTTGCAGCGCATGGTTTTCACAAGCCAGGGCTTGTTCCAGCGCGTAGTCCGCAGATTGATCTGCTGGATGGCAGAGATCGAGATCAGGAATGTCGGTTGCCATCAGTTCAGCGGGGGCGAGTCCTGCATAAGGGTCAGGCGAGGTATAACGGGCGATGTCGAAAGCTTTCTCGACTGCCGCTCGAATAGCTTTACTGCTCAGGTCGGTGGTCGACGCTGAACCTTTTTGTTGGCCAACATACAAGGTGATACCGAGCGCGCCATCTTGATTAAATTCAACCGTTTCTACTTCACCTAAACGCGTGCCAACGTTGATGCCGCGACTGCGACTAATCGCACATTCCGCAGCGGAACTGCCAAGCTTTTGTGCTTGTTCGAGCGCAGTAGCAACCGCAGTCTCGACTTCACGCATTTCTTCATGTAATTCAGCGGTGGTAACAACGCTGCTAGCTGATTGAACTGATGACAACAGGAATCTCCTCATTTCTATTCATAACGCGGTGTTCAGTTTGGCATTCACTGCTACAATGATGGCAAATGAACGAACCTCACTAAGAGTCTCATGACCGACGATTTCAATGAATTTGACGACGACCTACAAAGTAAGTCGCAACTAAAACGTGATGCCGAAGCACAACAGGCGCTCGGCGAAAAACTGATTGCCATGCCTACGGGCAAACTGGCGAAAATACCACTCGACGAAGAGCTACTCGACGCTATTTTGCTGGCCCAGCGTATTCGCAACAAACGCGAAGGCTTTCGGCGCCAGCGCCAATTGGTTGGCAAAATGATGCGCGTGCGTGACACAGCGCCTATTGAAGCTGCAGTGTCCGAGTTAGAGCAAGCGCATTCTCAGCAAACCGCGCTATTCCATCAATTAGAGCAATTCCGCGATGCCATCATTGCCAACGGCGACGAGGCCATTCAAGAATTTATCGATGCGCATCCGCATGCGGACCGACAAAAGTTACGCCAACTGCATCGACAAATTGTGAAGCAGCAACAAACTGGTAAACCACCTGCCGCTGCTCGCGAACTGTTTAAATATTTACGCGAAGTCGCAACTCACGACTAAGCCGTACCACCCACCGTTAAGGCGTCGAGTTTCAAGGTCGGTTGACCGACGCCTACCGGAACGCTTTGCCCATCTTTGCCACACACACCGACACCAGCATCTAACGCTAAGTCATTGCCGACCATAGATACTTGGCACATGGCTTCTGGACCATTACCAATCAAGGTTGCGCCTTTTATTGGTGCGGTGATTTTACCGTCCTCAATTAAATAAGCTTCTGAAGCCGAGAACACAAACTTACCCGACGTGATGTCCACCTGACCACCGGCAAAATGCGGTGCGTAAATACCTTTCTTC
>DASSWH010000060.1:0-5821 GCA_035705175.1 Pseudidiomarina sp. | reverse complement strand
ACTAAACTTGCCCACAGATACAGTAAGCCGGTGTAATCAGGCCAGAAATAGCCAGCACAACCCGCAAAGAGAAAGGCAGCCGTGGTGTGTCCTGATGGGAAACTAAACTGATCATGCGCTTGAATCACAGCTTGAAAATTTTGCAGGCGCTGATAAGGCCGCGGGCGCTTCAACCAGCGTTTGATGAGCATGAACAATGGAATTTCTATGGCAAAACCAAGGACCAATGCCAACAACATGGGTTGCATGTCATGTTCGGCTAGCCACCAAGCGCAACCCACCAACAATGCATAAACGTAGCCGTCGCCGCTGAGCGATACCAACCTTACATAAGGGGATTGCGATAATTTTGCGAAGCGTCGACAACACCAGCTGAAGCTCAGCTCATCAACCGTATGTAATTGCTCTAGCCATCGTGTCATCACTCGGCCTCACTAGGTTTGTCTAGCGTGAACTTTAGACATTCAAAATGTAGTCTCCGCGACACTTTTATGAAGATTTCATGACAAACCGCTCGGAATGGTGAGAAAAATCCAATAACCCGACAGTTCGTCGGTTGTTTCATGGGGCTAAAGAGCCGATAATACCTCTGTTAATGCAAGCCACATGAGAAGTGTTATGGGTGACTATTTGCTGCTGTTGGTAGCAACCGTGTTAGTCAACAATTTCGTACTCGTTAAGTTTCTAGGGTTGTGCCCATTTATGGGGGTCTCCAACAAACTAGAGACCGCTGTGGGTATGTCCGCAGCAACCACTTTTGTGTTGACGCTGGCCTCTGTGGCGAGCTACTTGGTGAACCAATACATTCTGGAACCGTTGAACCTGCTTGCGCTACAAACCTTAAGCTTTATTTTGGTGATTGCCGTGGTGGTTCAATTTACCGAAATGGTCGTGCATAAAACGAGTCCTACTCTGTATCGCCTCCTCGGCATTTTCCTGCCACTCATCACCACCAATTGTGCGGTGTTAGGTGTTGCGTTACTCAACATTAATGAGCAACACAACTTTGTCGAATCGATTGTTTATGGTTTTGGCGCTGCAGTCGGCTTCTCATTGGTATTGGTATTGTTTTCCGCGTTACGCGAGCGGCTTGCCGCAGCAGACGTTCCAATTCCGTTTAAAGGCGCGGCGGTTGCGATGATTACCGCTGGCTTAATGTCCTTAGCATTTATGGGTTTTGCTGGTTTGGTGACGGTACAATGAGTGTGTTGACCGCAATTTTAGTCTTCGGTGGGCTCGCCTTATTATTTGGCTTGATCCTCGGCTTCGCCGCCGTTCGCTTTAAGGTTGAAAGTGATCCTATTGTCGACCAAATTGATGCCATCTTGCCACAAACGCAATGCGGACAATGCGGTTACCCCGGTTGTCGACCGTATGCGCAGGCCATTGCCAATGGTGATGCCATCAACAAATGCCCGCCCGGTGGTGATGCCACAATTAAGGAACTCGCCGACTTAATTGGGGTAGAAGCAAAACCGTTGGACTCAGCGCACGGCGCTGAAGATGTCAAAAAAGTCGCCGTTATCCGCGAAGACGAGTGCATCGGGTGCACCAAATGTATTCAAGCCTGTCCAGTCGATGCCATCTTGGGTGCGGCGAAGCATATGCACACCGTCATTGCACATGAGTGTACGGGCTGTGACTTGTGTGTTGAGCCCTGCCCCGTAGACTGCATTGACATGGTGCCCGTGCCTACCAAACCAGAAACGTGGCAATGGGATTTACAACAAATTCCCGTGAAGATGGTTGCTACTGCGGACCAGGAGTCGTAACCGATGACCGCAGACCCGAAAACTATCGCTGCAGGACATATCTGGACGTTCCCAGGCGGGATTCATCCGCCGGAACGCAAAGAGCTCTCCAATACCTATCCATTGCGAGAATTACCGCTGGCAACGCACTATTCCGTGCCAATTAAACAGCACAGTGGTGAACCCGGTGACATCATTGTTCGAGTGGGCCAAACCGTATTAGCCGGCCAACCCTTAACGCAAGTGGGTGTCGGGTTCGGTTTACCGGTTCACGCACCGACATCAGGTACGGTTACCGCTATTGGTCCCGGGCGCATCGCACACCCATCTGGACTGCCCGACATCGTCATTACCATTACTGCCGATGGCAAGGATACCTTTGCCCCGCCGCTACCGATACAAGACGTTGCAACAGCCTCTCGGGCTGACTTACTCGAGCAATTACGCCAAGCGGGGATTGCCGGACTCGGCGGCGCAGGTTTCCCGACTGCGCAGAAATTAGCATTACAGCGACCGCTGGATTATTTGATCATCAATGGGGTGGAATGTGAGCCCTACATCAGTGCGGATGACCGCCTGATGCGTGAACATGCCACCACTATATTGCGTGGCACTGATTTACTGTTGGACATCACCCAATGTCCGCAGGCGCTCATTGCCATTGAAGATAACAAACCGGAAGCAATTGCGGCCATGCAGGCAGCATTGACCGATTATCCGCGCATGCAGCTTCGCGTAGTGCCCACTAAATATCCGTCTGGTGGCGAAAAGCAACTTATTCAGTTACTGACGGGTCGCCAAGTACCGAGTCGTGGCTTACCTATCGACATTGGCCTCGTCATGCACAATGTCGGCACGGCTTATGCGGTCGCGCGTGCTATTGATCACGGCGAGCCTTTGTTGCAACGAGTGGTAACCGTGACCGGTGAACATGTTGCGAAGCCCGGTAACTACTGGGTGCGCCTTGGTACCCCAGTTGAACACGTATTACAGGTCACACGTTACACAGCCGAGATCAACCAGCGAGTCATTATGGGCGGACCCATGATGGGCTTCACCCTGCCCGATCTGACCGTGCCGGTGGTGAAAATAACGAATTGCATTTTGGTGCCATCGACCGCGGAATTGGCACCACCACAACAAGAGATGCCGTGCATTCGTTGTGGTGCCTGTGCCGATGTATGTCCAGCCCAACTGCTGCCGCAGCAGTTGCAGTGGCTCGCCAAAGCCAAAGATTATGACGGTTTAAATCAGCAAAACCTGTTTGATTGCATCGAATGCGGCGCCTGTGCCTATGTCTGCCCAAGTGAAATTCCTTTAGTCCACTATTATCGCAAAGCAAAAGCCGAAGTGCGCAACATTGCCCGCGAGAAAGCCAAAGCTGAAGTGGCGCGGGAGCGCTTTGAAGCTCGTAATGAACGATTAGAGCGCGAGAAAGCGGAACGCCTAGAACGTCATCGCAAAGCAGCAGAAGCGCGCAAACAAGCACAAGCTGAAGCAGTCAAAGCTGGTGCAGATAATCCTCAAGATGCTGTGCAAGCTGCAATTGCTCGTGCCAAAGCTCGGAAAGCAGCGCAATTGAAAGAACAACAGGCGAACTCAGAAACGGATGGGGAATCATCATGAGTTTTACCATAGCGACTTCACCCCACACGCACCAGCGTCGCACGACACAACAGGTCATGCGCTGGGTATACCTGTGCATGGTTCCCGGTGTTGCTGCACTCACCTACTTTTTTGGCTGGGGCGTCTGGTTACAAATGCTCTTGGCATTGATCACTGCAATTTTTACCGAAGCAGCCTGTATGTGGCTCCGGGGTCGCTCCGCGCGATTTGCTTGGCGTGATCATACCGCCATTGTGACCGCTCTGCTGCTTGCTGTCAGTATTCCCGCTTACGCACCTTGGTGGATTATTGTCATCGGCACAAGTTTCTCCATTGTCGTGGTGAAGCATGTGTACGGGGGCGTCGGTCAAAATCTCTTTAACCCAGCCATGGCCGGCTATGTACTTCTCTTGATTTCATTCCCAGTGCAGATGACCAGCTGGCCAGTACCGCAATCGTTGGGGCAATACACCATCAACTTTGCAGATAGCGTATCCTTAGTGGGTTCTGGTTACACCCAGTCTGGCTACAATATGGAGCAATTGCGCACCGGCATTGATGGCGCCACCATGGCGACGCCGCTAGATAGCATGAAAACAGACTTGAGTCGCTCGTTAACACCGACCGAAGCATTGGCAAAGCCTATCTTCAATGACATTGCAGGTGTTGGTTGGATGTGGGTCAATATCGCATTCTTACTCGGTGGTTTAGCGCTGATTTACCTGAAAATTATTAGCTGGCATATTCCAGGTGGATTGCTGCTTGGCTTGGCCGTTCCGAGTATTCTCATATCACTGTTCGCACCGGGCCAAGCTATTGGCTTATCCGTGCACCTGCTCAGTGGAGCCACCATGCTCGGGGCTTTTTTCATTGCAACCGATCCAGTGACTGCTGCCACTTCCAATCGTGGCCGACTTTATTTCGGTCTATTAATTGGTTTCCTCACCTTCGTGATTCGAACCTGGGGTGGTTATCCTGACGGGGTTGCGTTCGCAGTGCTGCTTGCCAACATGTGTGTTCCGGTTATTGATAAATACACGCAACCCATTGCTTATGGTCACGGAGGTCGTTCATGATTGCTCGTAGTATGCAGCGAAATGGTCTGATCCTCGCGATTTTTGCCATGTTAGCCACCTTGTTAATTGTCGTGACTGCGAAACTCACCGAAGCGCCCATTCAACGGCAACAAGAAGCGGAATTATTGCGAGTGCTGAATGAGATCATTCCGCCACGCGCTCATGACAATGACCTCTACGCGAGTTGTACGCAATTTAACGTGCCTGAACTCGGCAGCAAGCCTCAACGCGCCTATCGTGCTTGGCTCAACGGTGAGCCACAAGCACTCGCCATCACCGTGACTGCACCCGACGGCTACAGTGGTGCGATTCAATTAATGGTCGCAATTCAGTACGATGGTTCTGTCGCTGGGGTACGCACCCTTGCCCATGCCGAGACACCTGGACTCGGTGACAAAATTGAACGCCGTAAAAGCGATTGGATAGATAGCTTTCAGGGACTCACCGTCAACGGCTCTGATGACCCCCGCTGGGCAGTCAAACGTGACGGTGGCATTTTCGACCAATTTACTGGTGCCACCATTACGCCGCGTGCGGTGGTGAGCGCGGTTGAAGAAGCCGTATTAAGTTTCCAAGCCAATCGTGACAGTTGGTTTGCAGCACCCAATAACTGTTGGGAGACCACAACATGACGCAACTCAAAGAGCTCACACAACAAGGACTCTGGACCAATAACCCTGCACTAGTTCAGCTGCTCGGTCTTTGCCCACTATTGGCAGTTACCGCAACCGTAACGAATGCCCTAGGTTTAGGACTGGCGACTATGTTTGTGCTGATCGGCTCCAATATCACCGTCTCATTGGTACGCGATTACGTTCCCAAAGAAATCCGCATTCCGGTGTTTGTGATGGTTATCGCGACATTTGTGACCGTCATCCAGCTACTCATCAACGCCTACTTGTTTGAGCTCTATCAAGCACTCGGTATCTTCATTCCACTCATTGTCACAAACTGTGCGATTATTGGCCGTGCTGAGGCATATGCCTCGAAAAATCCATGGCATTGGTCTGCCTTTGATGGTTTGATGATGGGGCTCGGCTTTACTGCAGTGTTATTGTTGTTGGGTGGTATTCGTGAAGTCATTGGTAACGGAACTCTGTTCGCTGGAGCCGAGTTGTTGTTAGGTGACTGGGCTGTGCATTTGCGCATCGACGTATTTACCGTCGACTATCCGTTGCTATTGGCAATCTTGCCACCAGGCGCTTTCATTGTGATGGGCTTTATCATCGCGCTGAAAAATATAATAGATCACTATCGTGAACAACGTGCGAAGCAACCCGATAAGGTGGTAACGCGAGCTCGCGTGACTGCCCAATAAAAAACTTAGTTGTAGGACTATGAATCAAGCCAAGCGAATTGAGATTTTAACGCGGCTGCGTGCCGAAAACC
>DASSWH010000059.1:0-3233 GCA_035705175.1 Pseudidiomarina sp. | reverse complement strand
TAACGTTCACGGACTGCTTCGCGAGCCTCATAGGGGCCATTCAAAACACCGTCGGCTGGAGTGGGCGATTCATAGAGTCCCGGTTTGCCGCCATTGGTCGGATCAGCATGCCCTCCGGTCGTTGCGAGTGACTTACCTGAGGTGTAGATTCGTGGACCTATTACTTTACCGGCATTCACTGCATTACGAAGTGCAATACTGGCATTATATGAATCGCCGAGATCGCGTACGGTAGTGAATCCTGCCAGCAGAGTACGGTTGGCATAATTCACGGCATCTAACGTGACGTCTGGCGCAGATTTGGTGAAGTTTTCGATATAGCTATTCGCACTCATTTGCGATGTTAAGTGCGTATGCATATCAATAAAGCCCGGCATCACAGTTCCATTTCGACGATCAATCACAACATCATCATCATCCGCACGAATGAAACCACTTTCGATGGCTTTAATTTTCCCTTCATCAATCACGACAGTCATGTTTGATTGCGGGTCCGCTTGCGTTCCGTCAATTAGTGTACCGGCATAGACCAAAGTGTCTGCAGCAGCAGATTGACTGCACGCGGCGACGATGGCTAAGGCTAAATACTTACGCATAGATGATCCTTAGAACGTGGTTTAGGTTATTCAACACGATAGTCTCCATGCGTTGTGGTGGTCAACAATAACTGCGACCAAGTACCAGCCTTACAGGTTGATTAACGCAGGACGGTTGAAGTTGATATACTATGACGCAATAAACGCAGTTTGACGATGGACGAAGCCAATCAATGTTTGCACGTATGCGCGAAGATATTCAAAGCGTTTTCAAACGCGACCCAGCCGCTCGTAATAGCTTCGAGGTACTGACCACGTACCCTGGATTACATGCTATTTGGTGGCATCGTTTAAGTCACAAATTATGGGGTTGGCGTTGGTATTGGCTGGCTCGAATGATTTCACACATTTCTCGGTGGTTGACTGGTATCGAAATTCATCCAGGTGCGCGTATTGGGCGCCGATTCTTTATCGACCATGGTATGGGCGTTGTTATCGGTGAAACGGCAGAGATTGGTGATGATGTAACTATTTACCACGGAGTAACTTTAGGCGGCACCAGTTGGGCGCGCGGAAAACGCCACCCAACACTTCACGATGGTGTAGTGATTGGCGCCGGAGCAAAAGTACTCGGACCAATCGAAGTTGGTCAGAACGCACGAATTGGTTCGAACGCCGTCGTCGTTAAAAATGTTCCAGCTGACACCACCGTAATGGGTATCCCAGCGCGAGTAGCGAGTTCGCCCGAGGACAAAGAAGTAGTGAAGCGCCGCGAAGCGATTGCGAAAGAATATGGTTTCGATGCCTACGCAATCTCGGCTGACAACCCTGATCCTGTAGCCACGGCAATAGGGCGAATGTTGGATCACGTACACCTATTGGATCAGAAAGTTGCGGACTTATGCCAAGCAGTGAATCAACTGGGAGGGAATGTCTGTGATGAGATTCCAGAAGTAGAGCTGGATGATGTGGATTTCATTCACGCGGAGAAGGAAGCCGCAAAACGGCGCGCTCAACCGAGTGACAAAAAATAATAACAAGATGAAAATAAAAAGGCCGCTCAATGAGCGGCCTTTCTAATTTGAATTCGTTGGCTAAAATCGCGAGGCGATTTCGGCTATTCCTTACATAGGAACAACGTTTTCAGCTTGAGGACCTTTAGGACCTTGAGCGATAGTGAACTGAACGGTTTGGCCTTCAGCCAAAGTTTTGAAACCGTCAGATTGAATCGCGCTGAAATGTACGAATACGTCTGCGCCTTGTTCTTGCTCGATGAAACCAAAGCCTTTAGCTTCGTTGAAGAACTTAACTTTACCAGTAACTGTTGCCATGCTGAAAATCCTCGTAGTGCATGTTAAAACCTAGGGTAATGCTAAAAAATCGTGCATAACTGGGGTCTTACAAAACGAGGTACATTCAGTAGACTTCGTAACAGGCCACAATGAGACAGCCGAATTTATTTAGCGGGAGCAAGTATACGCTTATCTTGGTCCCTGTCAAACAAAGAATAATGAGTCGTCTCAGACAACTCAGCCGCGAATCCAATTTTTAGTGATATGACGGAAAGTATCTGTGCCCGATCGATGCAGCCATTCATACGCTGCCATCTCGGTGGTGATGATGCGCACTCCAGCTTGCTCCATACGCCGTAACGCAGCCTGTTTGTCGGTGTCACGGCGCGAGCCTACCGCGTCTTCTACCACGTAAACTTGATACCCCTGCGCAGTCATATCGATAGCGGTTTGCAGTACGCAAACATGTGCTTCCATACCGACTAAAAGAATTTGCTTACGACCAATCTCACTGATCGCGTCGACAAAATGAGGTTCTTGCCATGCACTAAAATGCATTTTTTCCACCACCCGTGCGTTTTCGATCACTTTCGCTAAGTCGTCTACGCTTATACCTAAACCTTTTGGATACTGTTCAGAAACGACGATCGGCACACTCAATTCGTTGGCTATTTCACCGAGCCATCGAATTCGAGCAATGATCTGGTCGCGTTGGTGAATTACCGGAGCGAGTTTCTCTTGAACGTCTATAATAACAACGGCACTTTGGTCGAGCTGAAGTAGCATGGTCGAACCTATTTCGTAGTGATTTTGAATTCAAAACAGTAGCAAAGCTCGGTGCTGCGACGCAATGCATAATCTTACCGAGAGCGCGCTATGCTTTTGGCTATTTTTCAGGTTAAAGTGTAATCATTCTGTTTCTTATGGGGACATATTATGGATTGGGCTAACGCATCCAATCTGCCGCAATCGGCAGCGCAATTGAATGTCTGGCAGCACTTCCGATTGTTGGCTATGCGCACAATCTATTTCGGTGTTGGACTGGTCCTGATTGCGTTCGCTGCAATCGCCATTTGGCAAGAAGCCTGGTTGAATAGCGGTGCCCTTGCTCTGGTCGGCGCCGCTTTCTTATTAGTCGGTGTTGTATATCGTCATGAATTGGCGCCACAGTGGATTAATTTTCTCTTTATCTGTGCTCTGGGTACCTTAGTGAGTATTTCAATGAAGTCGAGCGGCATATTGGGTGTGTACTGGATGTATCCGGTATTGGCCATGGTATTTTTTATGTTCGACAAAGCTATTTTTGTGCTGGTGATCATGTTGATCTACGCTGCATTTGCTTTCGTCACGTATAAATTTTTGCCGTTCGAATATGCGTGGCGTATTGCCGCATCAATGCTGGTTT
>DASSWH010000058.1:0-2592 GCA_035705175.1 Pseudidiomarina sp. | reverse complement strand
GTTTTTTATCATGGCTCGTACCGATGCGTTGCAACAACAAGGTCTTGATGCAGCGATTGCGCGTGCGCAAGCCTGTGTGGATGCCGGAGCCGACGCCATTTTCGCGGAAGCAGTGCACACGCTTGAGCAATATGAAGCATTTACTAAAGCATTGAATGTACCCGTGTTGGCGAACATCACTGAATTCGGCCAAACACCACTATTTAACAAAGCAGAGCTTGCGGACGTTGGTGTGGGTATGGTGTTGTATCCATTGAGCGCCTTCCGCGCGATGAATAAAGCGGCATTGAACGTGTACGAAAGCATTCTGGAGAATGGTGATCAGAAAGCAGTGGTCGATAGCATGCAGACTCGCGCAGAGTTATACGACTTCCTGAACTATCACGCATTCGAAGAAAAACTCGACTCACTGTTTAAAAAGTGAATGGTGAATAGGTAATAGAGAAAAGACACAAATTTAAACATAAATAGATTGGTTGGATAGGACTGACAATTTTTTCGGTTCACTATTCACCATTAACTATTATCAGATTTTGAGAGGGAATTATGGTTGATAAGAAATTGAGTGGCGCTGGGTTGCGCGGACAGGTTGCTGGCGAAACAGCATTATGTACAGTAGGTAAAAGTGGTTCAGGTTTAACGTATTATGGTTATGACATCAAAGAACTGGCCGAGAAGGTGAGTTTTGAAGAAGTCGCCTATTTGTTAGCCAACGGTGAGCTACCTAAGCAAGCTGAGCTAGACGCTTACAAAGCTCGTCTGAAGACGTTACGTGGCCTGCCACAGTCTTTAAAAGACGTGCTAGAGCGTATTCCTGCTGATGCCCACCCCATGGACGTGATGCGGACCGGTTGTTCATTTCTTGGCAATATTGAGCCAGAGGAAGACTTCAGCCAAGCGGATGCCAAGATAGAACGGCTGTTGGCCGCATTCCCAAGTATTTTGTTGTATTGGTATCGTTTTACCCACGACAACGTCCGCATTGAAACAGAGACCGATGACGACTCCATTGGTGCACATTTCCTGCATCTGTTGCATGACAAGAAGCCGTCCAAATTGCATACCGATGTCATGAATACATCATTGATCTTGTATGCAGAGCATGAATTTAACGCATCGACATTTACCGCGCGCGTGTGTGCGTCGACATTGTCGGATTTATTCTCTTGTGTAACCGGTGCTATTGGTTCATTGCGTGGACCTCTGCACGGTGGTGCGAATGAAGCCGCTATGGATTTGATTCGTGACATGAAAGATGCAGACGAAGCTGAGCGCACATTGATGGGCATGTTGGAGCGCAAAGAGAAGATCATGGGCTTTGGTCATGCCGTTTATCGTGAGTTTGATCCACGTAACGATATTATCAAAGGCTGGTCTGAAAAACTGGCACAAGAGTTTGGTGATAGCCGTTTGTATGATGTGTCTGTACGTTGTGAAGATGTCATGTGGCGGGAAAAGAAATTATTCCCAAATGCCGACTTCTTCCATGCCTCGGCGTATCACTACATGGGCATTCCGACCAAATTGTTTACCCCAATTTTTGTGATGTCACGGGTCACTGGCTGGACCGCGCACGTGAAAGAACAGCGCGCTAACAACCGTATTATTCGCCCGAGTGCTGATTACATTGGGCCAGCACCTCGCCAAGTACCTGCATTGGCAAATCGTTAAGCGATTTGCCTTCACTTGCAACATCATGGAGGTGGCATATGAATAGCCAATTTCGCAAGCCTTTACCGGGCACAACGCTACAGTATTATGATACGCGCGCTGCGGTAGAGGCCATTAAGCCGGGCGCTTATGATGAGCTGCCCTACACATCGAAAGTATTGGCTGAACAGCTGGTGCGACGTTGTAATCCTGATGACCTAACGGCCTGCCTGAGTCAGATTGTTGAGCGTAAGAGTGATTTGGATTTTCCTTGGTATCCAGCACGCGTCGTTTGTCATGACATTCTCGGTCAAACCGCTTTAGTTGATTTGGCCGGTTTACGTGATGCCATCGCAGAGCAGGGCGGTGATCCTGCCAAAGTGAATCCAGTAGTGCCGACGCAATTAATCGTCGACCATTCACTAGCGGTTGAACATGCGGGCTTCGAGAAGGACTCGTTTGAGAAAAACCGGGCGATTGAAGATCGTCGTAACGATGATCGTTTCCACTTTATCAATTGGACTAAAACGGCGTTTAAGAACGTCGATGTGATTCCACCGGGCAACGGCATCATGCACCAAATCAACTTGGAGAAGATGTCTCCAGTGGTGCAGGTACGTGACAATGTGGCGTTCCCTGATACTTGCGTCGGTACGGATAGTCACACACCGATGGTTGATGCGTTAGGCGTTATTTCGGTGGGTGTGGGTGGTTTAGAAGCTGAAAGCGTGATGTTGGGTCGTGCATCCTACATGCGCCTACCAGAGATTACCGGGGTTGAATTGACCGGTAAGTTGCAGCCTGGCATTACCGGTACTGATTTAGTGTTGGCGATTACCCATTTCTTGCGCAAAGAGCGAGTGGTTGGCGCTTATCTTGAGTTCTTTGGTGAAGGAGCCGACGCTTTATCCGTGGGTGACCGTGCCACGATTTCGAATATGA
>DASSWH010000057.1:0-5946 GCA_035705175.1 Pseudidiomarina sp. | reverse complement strand
CCTGCTTGAGAAATCCAGCATCGACCCGAGTCATTGAGCGAATCAATACTGCTTCTGCATTCGCTAGTTGGATTGAACTCGGTTGCCGCCCTTGAAACGTCTCGAGTTCAATAGCCTGCCCAGCCGCTTGGCAAACGCTCACCAATTCCTTCACAAATGGCATCGATGCATCTGCAAGAATTCGCATAGTCACCCCTCTTTCGCACCCAGTATTCTGTGTTTGTGACCACATCACCATAACAAAAAAGGTGCGCGTCAGCGCACCTTTTCTATCTATAGCAAGTCGTTATTGGTGTCGAAACAACAGTCGCCTATGACTCATATCGACGGATAACCAAAGTTGCATTAGTGCCGCCAAATCCAAAACTATTGGACATCACGGTCTGCAACTTGGCTGCAGTAGGTTCGCGAACAATGTTCATACCTTCCGCGGCCGGATCAAGATTCTCGATATTAATCGACGGTGCAACGAAATCATGATTTAGCATCAACAGCGAGTATATGGCCTCGTGAACACCAGCAGCGCCCAACGAATGCCCCGTCATTGCTTTGGTAGCACTCATCATCGGTGTTTTCTCGCCAAATACAGCACGAATTGCTTCCAATTCTTTCACATCACCCACAGGAGTGCTCGTGCCATGCGTGTTCAAATAGTCAATCGGCGTGTCGACGGTACTCATTGCCATTTCCATACAGCGAATGGCGCCTTCACCGGATGGCGCGACAATGTCATAGCCATCTGAGGTTGCACCGTAGCCCACGATTTCACCGTAAATAGTCGCACCACGAGCTAACGCGGCTTCCAATTCTTCGATCACTAAAATACCACCGCCACCAGCCGGGATAAATCCATCCCGATCCGCATCATAGGTTCGTGACGCTTTGGTTGGCGAATCGTTGTATTTGGTACTGAGCGCGCCCATGGCGTCAAACTCCATGCCCAAGGTCCAGTGCAACTCTTCACCACCACCAGCAAATACCCGATCCTGTTTACCGAATTGAATCAGCTCAAGCGCATGACCGATACAGTGAGCAGAGGTCGCACAGGCTGAACTGATGGAATAGTTCACCCCTTTAATTTTGAATGGCGTCGCGAGACATGCAGACGTCGTTGACGCCATGCAACGTGGAACCATATAAGGACCGACGCGCTTAACGCCTTTTTCACGCAACGTATCAGCCGCAGCAACTTGCTGTTCGCCCGATGCACCACCCGATCCAACCACTAAACCAGTGCGCGGATTCGATACTTGCTCTTCAGTCAAGCCAGCATCTTCAATGGCTTGCGCCATCGCCATGTAGGCGTAGGCAGCCGAGTTACCCATAAAGCGCAGCGCCTTACGGTCAATGTGGTCAGCTGGATTTGCTCGCACGGGCGCCCACACTTGGCAGCGTAAGCCCATGTCTGCGAATTCTTGAGAGAACTCGAGTCCTGACTTGCCATGTTTCAGCGAGTCCAGAACTTCCTCTTTATTTAAGCCGATACTCGACACGATGCCGATTCCGGTGATCACTGCTCTTCTCATTCTGATTTCCTGTCTTGCTGAGCGCCTGTGTATGGTAGCTCACTTCTGTATAAAAGTGGTCTGCTTTCCGCTTTTTACACAACCTTTGTGACAATTATTGATACACTAACGCGTATTCTTATCATTCTTTTTCAACGAGCTTAGCAACTATTGTGACCAAACCCACTCCCGCTCAGGTCGTGTTTAACGAATTCGGTATGCCGGTCGCAACCGAGTTCAACGATATCTATTTTAGCAATGATAATGGCCTTGCTGAAAGCCGTTACGTATTTTTAGATCAAAACGATCTACCCCAGCGCTGGCAACATCACCCGCAAGCTCGCTTCGTGGTTGCTGAAACTGGGTTTGGCACTGGGCTCAATGTACTGGCGCTCGTGCACAGCTTTCTCCACAACGCCCCCAGTCACCTGCATCTCCACATCGTCTCATTTGAGAAGTATCCACTGCAAGTGGCAGATATGCAGCGTGTTCATGAACAATTTCCAGAATTAGCGACGTGGGCCGCAGAGCTCCGCCGAATTTATCCGGCACCAGAGCCTGGTGGTCATCGACGGCTATTGGCCAGTGGTCGGGTTACCTTAGATCTTTGGTTCGGCGACCTATTGACGCTATTACCACAGTGGTTACCACATGCTGCTGGCACTGTTGATGCGTGGTTTTTGGATGGCTTTGCGCCGGACAAAAATCCACAAATGTGGCAGCCAGAACTCTATCAAGCTATGGCACAAGCCGCAGCACCGCAATCAACATTTGCTACTTTCACTGCAGCGGGAGCGGTTCGACGAGGGCTGCAAACAGCCGGCTTTGAGGTAACTAAGGTTGCCGGTTACGGGCGCAAACGCGAGATGCTGCGAGGCCGCATTAGCCACCGACAGCCGCGCCCTTCAACCGTCATTAAACGCGTTGCTATTGTGGGCGGAGGCATCGCGGCAGCTGCCGCCGCTCAGTCCTGCCAAGCCCGCGGCTGGGAAATCGAAGTTGTCAGTACAGGCATTGCGGATGGTGCTTCCGGAAATCCTCAAGCGGCGGTATACCCGCTCCTGCATGCACAACGAAGCCCTCTCGCCGACTATTTTGTCGCCGCTTTCGGTTATGCACAAAGCTTCTATCAACAACAGGTTCCTCAGCACTGGTATCCGTGTGGCGTGCTACAACTGAACTTTAATTCCGAACGGGTCCAACGGGCTGAGAAAATCGCGCACGAATATAGTCTAGAAACGGTGCGTGCGTGGTCGCCTGAGCACGTGCAAGAGCATTGGGCAGCGCTGCCAGCACAATCGGCACTCTGGTATCCCACTGCGGGTTGGCTCGCAGCTGCCCAAGCCGTAAAGTCACTCTTGACCCCGATCAAATATACCAACGCAGTTGTCAAGCGCATGATCCCGACTACCGCCGGCTGGGCTTTGTATGGTGCAACGGCTGAGTGCATTATTGAGGTTGACGCCGTCATTCTTGCTGCTGGAGCAGGATTGCCCACGCTCACGACAGATTGGCAGCTCCAGTTTCAAAATGTCCGTGGGCAAGTCACTCTGGTGGAGGAAAACGCAACCACCGCAAGTTGTCCATCGGTGATTTGCTATAAAGGCTACTTTACCCCTGCTGTTGCGGCACAGCACTGTGTTGGCGCCACCTATGCGCGTCATTTTAGCGCCAGCGAAGCAAGCACCAGTTCCACCGTCGATATGCAACAGAATTTGGCAACTCTAGCTGACAACCTGGCGCCGCAAGTTTGGCCAACACAGCTACACGCTGTCGCGAACCGCACCTCGGTTCGCAACACCAGTCGTGATCACTTACCGGTCGTTGGGGAATTAGCGCCAGCATTAGCCGTTATCGGGGCTTTAGGATCTCGCGGGTTTACGGCGGCACCATTGGCGGCAGAAATCATCGCCTCGCACTGGGCGAGCGAGCCGCAACCCATTAGCGAGTCGTTACGTCAGCGCTTGTTGCCGCAACGGCTTCGAGTTGATCCAAAAGACGCTGAATCAAAGCCTGATCCGTCGGATTGAGTTCATTCTTGTGCGCTTCGACTGAGGCGCGCACAGCAGGCAAGATAGCCGCAGCGTCGGCGTTATCCTGCAGCTCCAGTTGCGCTACAGCAAGGTCAAAATGCCCACGCAGATAGCCGCTAGCAAAGAGCTCATCTGCATCGCCACTCACCACTGCGGCATCAAAAATAGGCTCTAACTGCGCCACTAAGGCGTGAAATTCGGCGTTCGCAACCATGACTATCGATTCCTTTGATCGGGTTCTTTTAAAGCCGCGTAGGTTACCAGAAAGTGTGCGATTCTGATACACTGCGTGCTCGCTGAAGCGTTCTAAGTGAAGTGGAGAAAGGTCATCTCATGACATTGAAAATTGGTTTATTTTACGGTTCAACGACCTGCTATACCGAAATTGCTGCAGAGAAAATTCAAGCACAGTTTCCAGCGGGAGTAATCGACCTTTTCAATATCAAAGACACGCCGCTACGCAACTGTGAGGCTTATGATGTCATTATTTTTGGTCTTTCCACTTGGGATTTTGGTGAAATTCAAGAAGATTGGGAGAGTCACTGGGATGAAATCGGTCAATTGCAGTTGAATGGCAAAATTGTGGCGCTGTTTGGTATGGGTGATCAAGTCGGCTACACCGACTGGTTTCAAGATGCGCTCGGTATGTTGCACGACGAACTTGCTGCGAGTTCCTCGACGCAAGGCGCTATTCGCATTGGTTTATGGCCCAACGAGGGGTATGAGTTCGCCGCGTCGAAAGCATTAGTGCATGACAATGAATTTTTTGTCGGACTAGCCCTCGACGAAGATAGTCAATATGAACTCAGCGATGAACGTATTGCAACCTGGTGTCAACAGTTGCAGAACGAGCTCACCGAACTGACTTCGAACTAACGCGCTATTCCGATGCCGACATGGCTAGTCGTTGTTGCCAAAGACGTCGCTCGATAGCAGCATCCGCCGGGTTAAATCGTTGCGCCGCTGAGTGGCCCCAGACAGGTCCTGGCCACGCCGGGTCGCGCGGGCTCCGCAATACAATGTGTATGTGTAATTGCGAGACTACGTTGCCGAGCGCGCCGATATTCAGTTTACTGCCGGAGCCAAATTCTTTCAGAGTGGTTGCCGCCCAGCGGATATCCAACGCTAACTGTGCTTGCTCAGGCTCACTCAAGTCAAAAACCTCAACACAACCTGCCCGCTGCGGCACCAGAACAAACCAATCATAACGCTGATCATCAAAGCGCAAAACACGACAGATACCCCGCTCCCCAAGCTCAATGGTATCTTGTGCAAGTCGCGCATCCAGCGCAAATTTGTTATAACCGAGGTTTGTCATGAACAGCTCCGGAATTGATCGATGCCCCATACTAAACTGAATTCATCTTGTACTCTATCGACTCTGCTATCACGCACCTTAATGATAATGGCTTTGGCCGCTAGCATGACGCTTTTCGTCCCGGTAGCGATTGCACAAGTCGCCCAGGCAGCGCCAGCGGAAACCTCAGCTTCCAGCGACGCTATTCTCGAGTTCACCGCGTCCATGGTCTCGCATCCTGGATTCTTTACCTTTTATCATGATGCCAATGCGGGTAAATACTATCTCGAAGTACCGAGTAACGCACCGGACTTTATTTTCCAAACAAGCTTACCTTGGGGCTTGGGATCAAATGATATTGGTCTTGACCGCGGCCAACTTGGTGCGACTCGGTTAGCTCATTTCCATCACGAAGGCAATACCGTACTGTTAGTCGAACAGAACACCAAATTTCGAGCGAGCAGCGCCAACGCCGCCGAGCGCGCAAGTATTCAAGAGGCTTTCGCAGACTCGGTCATTGCAGGGTTCACTGTGGTAGCGCGCAATCAATCGGCACTACTGATCGACTATACCCCTTTCTTACTGAGCGATGTGCATGGTGTCAGTGCATCGCTCGAGCGCACTAAACAAGGCACATTTAAAGTCGCCTCAGATCGATCTGTCATCTATCCAGAACGTAGCAAGAGCTTCCCAGAAAATACTGAGTTGGAGGCAAAAATAACCTTTGTGGGGAAAGGGACAGGAGCCTATTTACGCAGTGTAGCGCCGGATCCAGACGCGATTACTCTGCACCTCCATCATTCATTTATTGCATTACCGGATGATGGCTACGAACCGCGAGCATTTCATCCGCAAAGTGGTTTTTGGAGTCATGCATTCGAGGACTATTCAGCACCACTTGGACAGCCCACTACGGTTCAATATATTCCACGCCATCGTTTTAGTGCCGATAACCCGATTATCTACTACCTTGATCCTGGTGTTCCAGAGCCGGTCCGAACCGCTCTCCTTGACGGTGCGCGCTGGTGGGGCGATGCGTTCGCAGCGGCAGGCTTCCCAAATGGTTTTCAAGTGGAAATGTTGCCAGCAAATGCGGATCCCATGGATATTC
>DASSWH010000056.1:0-2952 GCA_035705175.1 Pseudidiomarina sp. | reverse complement strand
TTTTTATTTTTTTTTACAGTGCTGGTCGAATGCTAGTCCGATCAAGTAGAGTGGCAAGTAGGAATCAAGCAACACATAGGTTGAAGCAAATCATGAAATTATTTGCCATGTTGGGCGCTATCACAATGGCGATCGGTGTGATTTTAGGGGCATTTGGCTCGCACAGTCTCAAGGACCGACTCAGTGCCGATATGCTGGCGGTCTATCAAACTGGTGTTCAGTATCAAATTTACCATGCTTTGGGGCTGTTATTGGTTGCTGCGTTAATGGTGCCTTATCCAAACGCGACTGGCTTGCGTACAGGCGGCTGGATTTTACTCGCTGGTATCATCCTGTTCTCGGGCAGTCTCTATTTGTTAGCGTTAACTGGATGGCGCTTTTTCGGTCCAATTACTCCGGTTGGTGGAGTCTGTTTTATTGTGGGTTGGCTGTGGATCTTTTGGGCGATGCTCAAGGAGATGTAAGCGCTAGCGCGAACCCCATCACTCGCATATACTAGCGGCTCATTCACTACCGAGTTCATTCATGTTTTTGCTGATCGTTTTTGCTGTTGTTGCTATCGGTGTATCGTTTATTTGTTCCATATTGGAAGCGGCATTGCTCTCCATCACACCGAGTTATATTGCTCAGCTCAAATCTGAACGGCCGCGCTTACACCAACGCTTACAAGCATTGAAAAACAATATCGACCGTCCACTAGCCGCCATCCTCACTTTGAACACGGTCGCCCACACCGCTGGTGCTGCGGGTGTTGGCGCCCAAGTTGGTGTGGTTTTTGGTGACGGTTATCTCGCTGTTGCTTCTGCGGTCATGACGATTCTTATTTTAGTGCTGTCAGAAATCGTTCCAAAAACCATCGGGGCAAAGTTTTGGCGCAGTTTGGCACCATTCTTACCGACCATTCTGAACTTTATGATTCTATCGCTGCGGCCTTTCATTTGGTTGTCTGATAAATTGACCAAGCAAATTGGTGGCGGTGAACCCGATATCGATGTGCGCTCAGAAATTAAAGCGCTGGCAACTCTCGGCAATGAACAAGACATTATTGATGCGGATGAACGCCGTGTCATTAGCAATATATTGGATTTACATACTATTCGGGTGCGAGACGTCATGACTCCGCGAACCGTCTGTGAATCGGTTCGTCCTGACGAGACCATTAGCGAGTTTTTGTATCGCGTTAAATCGCTGCCTTACTCGCGTTTTCCGGTCATTGATGCCGATGAGGAGCCCCATGGTCTGATTCTTCGGAATGAAGCGTTAGAGAGCGAATCTGACAAGCAGGTTTCTGAGTTAACTCGACCTATCGAAGTGGTTTCTGAGTATGTGGATGTCGAGACGGTCATGACGCAGTTCTTGCAAAGCCGTCAACATATGGCTGTGGTTTATGATGAGCACGGCAGTTGGTTGGGTTTGCTGACATTAGAAGACATCATCGAGACTATTTTAGGCCAACCCATTATGGATGAGACCGACACCATTCCGAGTTTGCGTCGTTATGCACAACAACGTTGGGGCAAGCGTCTTAAACCCGAGCCAACAAAAAACCCTGAGAGCTAAACGCTGTCAGGGTTTCGGTATTTGGAGCGAGAAACGAGATTCGAACTCGCGACCCCAACCTTGGCAAGGTTGTGCTCTACCAGCTGAGCTATTCTCGCATTCATTTCGCTGTCACTTTATGCAACGGAGGCGAATTTTACTGAATTCAGTGGGCTTTGCAACCGCTTTTTATCGTTATTGCGCCTGAGTGCTGAAAAAGTGGGCGCGGTAGTAGCGCAACTCCTCTATAGACTCACGAATATCCGCAAGTGCCGTGTGTGCGCCCTGTTTTTTAATGCCCGCTGCCACTTCCGGTGCCCAATATTTCGCCAGCTGCTTTACCGTACTCACATCTAAATTTCGATAGTGGAAGAAACGTTCGAGTTCAGGCATGTAGCGTGCTAAAAAGCGCCGATCTTGGCAAATGCTGTTACCGCACATAGGTGAGCTACCGGGTGTGCACCACTGGGCTAAAAAGGCGAGTGTCTCTTGTTCCGCAGCAGCGTCGTTGAGCTGGCTCGACTGCACGCGCTGCACCAGACCCGACGCGGTGTGCGTGCGTACATTCCACTCATCCATTTTGTCCAAATGCGCTTGTGGCTGGTGGACTGCGCGAACAGGACCTTCCGCTAGTACCGTCAAATCATAATCAGTAATAATGGTCGCGATTTCGATAATGTGATCATGATCTGGATCTAAGCCAGTCATCTCTAAATCGATCCAAATCAGACGTTCGGCGCTTGCAGCCATAGCAAATTCCTTTCAGTTATCGTTCGAGCCGTTACAATTAAGTTCAGGCGCTATTGTGCTGAATAATGTATGATCCGATCCAGTGTTAAACACCGCTTTTATGACAACCATGTGATTTCGAGTGACCAAACAGCGACGACTTAATAAAGGGCAATTGCGCCGCGTGCGCGCCAATCAAACCAAACGACTGCATCAAGCAGAGTTGGAACGTGATGTAGTGGATGCTACCACAGGTTCGGCTGAATCTGGGGTTGTCATCAGTCGTTTTGGTCAACAAGCCATCATCGCGAGCGAATCGGGTGAGACGGTACGCTGTCACATTCGTCGCACCGTTGAATCCCTCGTCTGTGGCGACGAAGTGGTCTGGCGTCGTCTCGATCAGCAAGCTGAAGACAGTGTCGCTGCAGTTATTGAAGCAGTGCAGCCGCGCCGTTCGTTATTGAGTCGACCGGATTATTATGACGGCGTAAAGCCGGTTGCAGCCAATATTGATCAGATTTTGGTAGTCACTAGTGTGCTACCTGCGTTCTCGACGCAAATCATCGATCGCTATTTAGTTGCTTGCGAAGACATTGATATCGAGCCAGTCATTGTGCTGAACAAAGCCGACTTATTGGCTGACATTGAACCCGAATTACTGGAGCACATTACCGAAGCGCTGGC
>DASSWH010000055.1:0-3641 GCA_035705175.1 Pseudidiomarina sp. | reverse complement strand
GAAGGTTCTCGTGATTTAGGTACCCGCATGCGCGGCGTACAAATCAGTGGCTTAGTGGGCTATGACCTTCTCAAACACTTTGTACTGACCATTGACTATCGTAATGGCATCGGACATATCTATGTCCCCCAATAATGGCCGTTTATCTATGAATTACTGCAAAGGGTTGCTTCTCGCAACCCTGTTTTTGTTCACGAGTACTGCATCGAGCGAGGAACCGTCTGAGCTTGAACTTCCGGTTGGTATTTATGAGGGCATCTATACAAGGTTCTTTGACTACAAGACGTTGATCATCGATAAAGATGGTAAGCACCGATTGATCACCAGCAACATGGCGTCCGGCTTCCGATATACGAAAGCCCGCTTTTTTGGACCTGATGACTTGACCTGCTCGGTTGTTCGTTGCGTCATCACTTTACCCGCGGATGAGAAGGTCGAGTATGTTACTCAGGTAACAGTAACTCCAGCTGCCGTTGGCTGGGATATTGTTGAATTACACAAGATCAAATCTAATGAAGAATTCAGCCTTCAATATAAATTGCGGCAAAACAGTAAAACCCCTTTAGGCATTCAATTTGTAGAGCGAAACAAAGGTCTATACGAACCTACGTCACCGAACAATGATAAGTTCAATGAGGTTGGGTCTGTTTATATTGGCTATAGCGTGGGTGATAACGAACCTCACCTTATTGCGATTGAATTTATTGGCGATAATAAAGCAAAGTTGCAGCGGTATGTTGCTGGCTTTGAGGATGTAAAAGAAGTTGAGTTAAGCGTTGAAAGACTTGTGTACCCGACTAATGCTTTAATATTGACCGGTGATCAAAGAGTCCAGAGCATTAAATTTCATCTTTTCGAAATGCTCGAGAATGCAACATTCGAAGGCATGGAAGTAAAAACAATAATCAAGCACGGAAAGGCTATTGAAACCAAGCGTGTCGAATTAATCCGCGTCAATCCTCGCCTTCAAAATTGAAGGCGATGAGTACTCATAAGTGCTGCCTGAAAAAGGCCGCAACTTTATCGAACATCTCCTCTTTATGACGGTAAAGTGTATGACCGTCACCTTTGAAAATAACGAGCTCACTATCAAAATTAATTGATCTTAATTGCTTATCAAGAGTGATACTTTGCTGGACATCTACTCGCTCATCTTGGTCGCCAGATATGATGAGAAACGGAGTATCCTGGTCAAGTTGGTCGAGCCAAAGCAGCGCCGAACGGTCTTGCAGGAGCTCCATTTTATTAGACTCATAATTGGGGATTCGATGCTGAAAAACCCTCTCCATTTCTGGTCGAAACTCGAGCTCTTTTACTAAGTCATAAGCACCAGCGACTAACACTGCAGCTTCAGCTTTTAATCCGTCTTTCAGTGCCAGCATGGTTTGCATAGCGCCGCGGCTGTAACCCATTACACCAACTTTTTCAGGATCGATACTGGGAAAATCATCAAACAGAGAGGGTAATGCTAATACATCATACACATCGGCCCCGCCAAACTCGTCTTGGTGTGGACTTTTGGGGTTGCCTGCACCGCGATACTGACTACCGATTATCGTGAATCCTCGATCAGCGAGCCCAAAGACATCACTAAAAAGTTGCGTAAAATTCATAGCACCGTAATTACCGTTGCCACCACGATTGTAGATGATGGTTGGAAAACGACTTGCTTCTTTAGGCGAAACAATAAAGCCCGCTACAGTAATTTCTTCGTATTCGTAGAAGAAAAACGAGCAGTCGAGGTTATTCTGATATTTCACGAAGACTTCCTCAGGAAACTTGGTCTGGAGCATCGAAGTGAAGCGTTCAAGCTGTTCAGGACTCGCATTTGGGCTGCGTTTTGCGAAAGACCCCATCCATTTTTCATAGCTTTCAAAGGGGCCTGCGAAGCAGCTGTACTGTCGTGTTAGCTCTGCGCTATATGTTGCATTGGAGCCGAGTAGTAGTGTCATACCAAGTAGGGAGGAAACGATAAAAGCTTTCATCAACAGATCCTTTGTTTATTAACTAAATTCCATGCTCACGACTCTACAACGAAATAATCTCAGGATAAAGGTTCTCAATTTTCCGTAATTTGCTCGGTGGAGAGGGGCTCACGTGACCAAGTAGCGGCTGACGTGCTCGTCGCCGAGGGTGATGGTGGAGTGCAGTTGGCCGCCGCAGGCTTTAATCATGCGCCGTGAGGGTTCATTGTCGGTGTGGCAGTGGATGTGCACGGTTTGCACTCCGAACTCACGTGCCTTGTCGATACTGCGCTGCATCAGTTCAATGCCTAAGCTTTGGCCACGGTAACGCGGGCGAATACCTAAGCCAATGTGGCCGCCGCAGTGCTCAATCTTGGCATTGAGGCGGTGGCGGATATTGGTGCAGCCCACAATATCATTGTCGGATACTAGCCAGAGTGTGGTGCTTTGCACAAAGCCTTCGGGGATGTCGATATCCAGCCGGAAGTTCTCAATGCGCTGCAAGAGTGCAGGGAAGTCGTTATGATCGAAGTCCAGTGGAAACGGATAACGCTCTTCGTCACCTAACTCAGCAATGTAATCCAGATAACTCGCTCGCAAGTCAGCAGTGGGCAGAATCAGTTGGTACACGCAGTTACTTCTCCTCTTTTTCGCGCGATTCGTCTAAAACAACAGTGGCAAACAGCTACAGTCCTTGTACCCTAGATTGAACATCGAATCCACGTGAACCTAAACAAAAAATTCAGGAGTGTCTGGCATGCATCGCATTCAACAGTTTTGCTTGACCGGTATGATGACCGCGCTGGTTGCGCTCAACGCCAGCCAAGCGCAAGCAGACGAGACCGAAACCACAGTTAACGCTTATGCCGCGGGTTACGTGGCAGGATTTACCTGCAGTGCTGTGTTTAACGCGAACAAATCGGCGACGCAAATTCGTGAGCATGAGCTGACGGGTATTTACTCTCTGATTGCGGATCGAGTTGATGCGTTAAAGGCCGAGGTTGACCCAGAACAACAGTGGGTTCGGGTAAAGTATGATGATGGCGCTCGTGAACGCATCTCGGTATGGCGGCCACGCTTAGGCTGTGTGGATCTGCCGGTTGGCGCAACGGTCGATGATGCAAAGTTAGTTAGTCGCCCATTTACCGAACAACCCACGGCTAAAGACAGTGGTGCGCCTTGGCAGCAACGCCACCCGATAAATACACCAACGGGCAATGCTGAGCTAGACCAAGTCATTGCGCAGGCTTTTGGCAAACATTACGGCTCTGGCGCGCGAACTTCAGCGGTGCTCATTGCAACACCAGAGAGCATTCTCGCAGAGCATTATATTGACGGTTTCACACCGGAAACCTCGCAACGGACGTGGTCGGTGGCGAAGAGTATTGCCGCCAGTATTGTTGGAGCAGCGGTGTATCAACGTGAGTTGGATGTGAAGGCGCCGGCAACGATTGCGAATTGGCAATCGCCATTGGATCCACGTGCCGACATCACCCTTGAACACTTATTGCATATGGCCTCAGGGCTCGATAGCAATGCCGCAGGGAATCGTACGGACCGAGTCTATATGGGTGGCGGCCGAGTCGCAGATACAGCCACCACAACCGCATTGGAAGTAGAGCCAGGTAGTCGTTGGAAATACGCCAATAATGACACCATGTTGGTGATGCGAGCCGT
>DASSWH010000054.1:0-18733 GCA_035705175.1 Pseudidiomarina sp. | reverse complement strand
CATGCAGGATTCTGTAAAAGGTATTTTCACCGAGTGTATTCAAACGCAGATCGCAGCCGCTGATCAGTTGCAGGAACCTTTATTGCGTGCCGCGGAGCTCTTGGTCGACACGTTGCTAAACGGTCGCCGTATCTATTGTTGTGGTGAAAATATGGCGCATTCCAGTGCACGCTATTTCACCCATATGATGCTAACCGGGCTCAATTTTGAACGTCCACCTTTTCCGGCGACGTCTTTGCATGCAGATTTTGGCGCGAAGGAGCATGAAGCTATTTTTGCTCAGCAAATTCTAGCTGCCGGACAAGCCGCTGATTTACTGATTGTATTAAGTTCAGGTGCACAAGCACCAAGGGTCAGCAAAGCTATGGAGGCAGCGGTTGCGCGCAATCTATTCATTATTGCAATTACGAGTGAAGCTGATACCGATGTGGCAGGACTTTTAGGTCCCGATGACGTTGAGATTCGAATCCCCTCTCGGAATTCTGCTCGCGTTAGTGAACATATTCTGCAACTAGTCAATATGCTCTGCCACCTCGCCGAACAACACATTTTCCCGCAGGAGATTGACGAATGAAAACGTTGCAACGGATCACCCTTGCCGCCATCTTCACACTCTCACTGAGCGGTTGCACCGCCGCATTAGTCGGTGCCACTGCCGTTGGTATTGCCTCAGCGAGTGATAGTCGCACAGTCGGCGCTCAAGTTGACGATCAAGCAATCGAAGTCAAAGCTATTGCAACCTTGCAACGAGAAGATCGACTTGACCAAGCGCGTATTCAAGTCGTTTCATTCAATCGCTCTATTTTGCTGATGGGTCAAGTTGCCAATAGCAATCTAAGTGATTTGGCTGCGAATGCGGTTCGCTCCATTGACGGAGTGATTCGAGTACACAACGAGATTCGTATTGGCGAGGTCATCGGTTTACAAACGATTTCAAAGGACACTTGGATTACGAGTAAAGTCAAAGCTCAATTACTGGCGAATAAAGAAGTGGACGGATCACATGTGAAAGTCGTCACCGAGAATGGTGAAGTCTTTTTGATGGGTATCGTCAGTCGCGCTGAAGCTCAAGCTGCTATTAGCATTGCACGGAATATCAACGGCGTAGTTCGCGTCATTGATGCTTTTGAGATTCGTTGAGCGATCAGTTATTTCACAACCTTAAGGTGTGAGCCTTTGCGCTTCGACTTCTGGCTGGGAGTCTCGGTTGCGGGCTCTACCGCTGGCGGTGCGCCTGTTGCCGTGGGTTCATCGTCGGTAAAGCTGATATCACGCGCTTCCGAATAGTAAGCTTCTTCTTCAAACAGAGTACCGGCGCCGTTTTCACGAGCATACAACGCCATCACCGCGGCCATCGGTGCAACAACATGATGCGGTTTACCAGAAAAACGGGCATTGAACTCAACAAACTCATTGTGCATTTGCAATTGCGCAACCGCAGTCGGTGACACATTCAAGACAATTTGTCCATTTTTCACAAATTCCCAAGGCAATTGACATCCCGTCACACTGGCGTTAACGACTAAATGTGGTGTCAATTGGTTGTCCACTAGCCACTCGTACATCGCCCGCAATAAATACGGGCGACGAGGGCTCATGGCCTGCTCACTCATCGACCTAAGTCTCGCTCAATTTCAGTGAGTGACTCTTGGAATGACTCGCGCTCAAATACCCGTACCATATAAGCTTTGACTGCTTTTGAACCGGTACCATCTATGGTGATGCCATAGACTGGCAAACGCCACAATAGCGGTGCCAAGTAACAGTCAACGAGACTGAACTCTTCGCTCATAAAATAAGGTGTATCCGCAAAAATTGGCGCCAGTGCTAAGATGCCTTCGCGAAGCTCTTGACGAGCGGCTTCAGCGCCTTTACCACCTGCCATAATAGTATCGGCAAGCTCATACCAATCACGGTCAATACGATACATCATCAGACGACTCGTACCGCGTGACACCGGATATACGGGCATTAATGGCGGATGCGGAAAACGCTCATCAAGATATTCCATGATGATGTGGGCGTTGTATAACACCAATTCACGGTCAACTAACGTCGGCAGTGCATCTGCGTATGGGTTGAGCTGGAGCAGATCTTCTGGGCGATTATCTGGGTCTACAAATGTTATTTCGACGCCAACACCCTTTTCTGCGAGCACGATACGTACTTGATGACTGCGTAAGTCATTTTTACCTGCGTACAAGGTCATCACTGACCGCTTGTTTGCCGCAACCGACATTTTATTCTCCATAATTTACTTCAAGTCTCGGAAATACTCTCGCTTCAACAACCATGAGAGAATTGTAAAGACCAATATGAACCCGAATACATACCAACCTAAGCGACGCTGCTCAAGCAGCATCGGTTCGCCGGTATAAACCAGGAAATTCGTTAAGTCGAGCATGGCTTGATCATACTCTGCCGGGCTCAAAATACCGCTACCGTCGGATTTGATACCAACGTATACATCTTTCATTTCACCATCGACCAGGCGCTGTTCATGCGTTTTGCGCGGCACACCTTGCAGCTCTTGCAATACGTGTGGCATACCCACGTTTGGGAACACTGCGTTGTTCACGCCAAATGGACGCGATTCGTCCACATAAAATGAACGGAAGTAGGTGTACAACCAATCAGCCCCACGAACGCGAGACACCAAGGTTAAATCTGGTGCTGCAGTACCAAACCAAGCGCTTGCCGATTCCTTCGGCATTGCATTTGTAATCAAGTCACCCGGCTTCTCGCCAGTAAACTGAAGATTCTCCACACCCAGCTCAATAGGAATTCCTAAATCGCGGAAAGTACGGTTATAGCGCTGATACTGCATGGAATGGCAACCCAAGCAGTAGTTCATAAACAACTGCGCACCACGTTGCAACGACGCTTTGTCGTGCAGATCGATCTCCGCCTTATCGAGTGGGACCGTTGGACCTGCAGCTAACGTAGCTGCAGTCCAGAGTGATGCTGCGGTTAACAGACTCGCTTTAATGAATGATTTCATCACTTGGTAATCCTCTCTGGTACGGGCTTCGTGTTCTCATTCTTACTGTAGAACCACAGGAAGATAAAGAACGCAAAATACAAGAAGGTGAAGACACGGGCGAAGAAGGTATAAACCTCAGTCGCAGGCTTCAATCCCAAGTATCCCAGCGCAATAAAGCTGATCACAAACAACGTCAGGTTGATTTTGTGGAATGTGCAACGATAACGAATCGAACGCACACGACCCCGATCAATCCACGGCAGCAAGAACAAGAAGACGATAGCGCCAAACATCAAGATAACGCCTAACAACTTGTCAGGGACCGCACGCAAAATGGCGTAGAACGGTGTGAAGTACCATACCGGAGCGATATGCTCAGGTGTCTTCAATGGATTCGCTGCTTCAAAGTTTGGTGGCTCCAAGAACAAGCCGCCCATCGCTGGTGCGAAGAAAATCACATAGCAGAACAAGAATAAGAAGATACCGATACCAATCAGATCTTTCACCACGTAATACGGGAAGAAAGGTACCGCATCGACCACGTCATACTTCTTCGTGAAGCGCTCGTGGAAGGTGAACTTCGGCTTCTCAGATTCTGGAATTGTGCCCTTCTTCTTCTTGATATCAATACCTTCCGGGTTGTTCGAACCAACCTCATGCAAGGCAATGATGTGCAGGAATACCAGAATAACCAATACCAAAGGTAACGCAATCACGTGTAATGCGAAGAAGCGGTTCAACGTTGCGCCAGAAATAACGTAATCACCACGAATCCACAAAGTCAGGTCATCACCGATAATCGGAATCGCACCGAACAGTGAAATGATAACCTGGGCACCCCAGTAAGACATTTGTCCCCATGGCAGCAAGTAACCCATAAAGGCTTCAGCCATTAGCACTAAGAATATCAGCATACCGAACACCCACAGCAATTCGCGTGGCTTCTGGTAGGAGCCGTACATCATGCCGCGGAACATGTGCAGATAAACCACGACAAAGAATGCCGAGGCACCGGTGGAGTGCATGTAGCGCAATAGCCAACCGTAATCGATGTCACGCATGATGTATTCGACTGACGCGAACGCACCCTCCGCAGAAGGAACATAGTTCATGGTCAGCCAAATACCGGTCAGGATTTGGTTTACCAATACCAACATGGCGAGTACGCCAAACAGGTACCAGAAGTTAAAGTTTTTCGGCGCAGGATATTGGGCTAAGTGGATATTCCACGTTTTCGTAAGTGGAATACGCTCATCAAACCAAGCAATAAGTTTATTCATTATGCCTGCTCCCCATCTTCACCAATGAGAACGACATTATCGTTCACATAATAATGTGGCGGTACAACCAAATTGTATGGCGCAGGTACACCCGAGAACACACGACCAGCGATATCAAACTTGGAACCGTGACAAGGACAAAAGAAGCCAGCTTCGACACCTTCTACCTGCTCAGCGAAATCAGTTTGAAGATATTGTGGAGAGCAGCCTAAATGTGTACAGATACCGACGGCGATGAAATATTCATCTTTGCGCGACCGATACAGATTACTCGCGTACTCAGGTTGTTGCGGTTCTTCTGAGTTCGGATCACGGAGTTGGTCCGCTAAGCCTTCAAGGCTGGCTAACATTTCCGGAGTCCGACGGACGATCCAGACTGGCTGGCCTCGCCATTCGTTCCGAATCAATTGACCCGGTTCCATCTTTCCGATGTTCACTTCCACAGGGGCACCCGCGTTTTTCGCTTTTTCACTCGGGTTCCACGATGCAATGAAAGGAACAGCAACACCCACCGCGCCTGCTGCTCCCACGACGGAAGTCGCGACAGTCAGAAAACGACGGCGGCCTTTATCTACAGGCGCATTGCTCATCCACTTACTCTCCAGTTTGGACGCTTCACGGATCATAGCCGTGAAGTCAGTAATTAGCTGCTGCGTTGATTCGTACGTACAGCAAGTGCTTCAAATCTATATACGAACTATCGGCAAAAAAAAGCCTTCAGATGATAAAGAAATGACCTGATTTTTACAAGGATAAAGACAAAAAACCCGACACGAAGGCCGGGTTTTTTTGAACTGCGAAACAGTTTCGGCTGCGATTAACGCTTCGAGAACTGTGGACGCTTACGTGCTTTATGCAAGCCGACTTTCTTACGCTCAACTTGACGTGCGTCACGAGTTACATAACCCGCACGACGTAAATCACCGCGTAATGTTTCGTCGTATTGCATTAACGCACGAGTAATACCGTGACGAACTGCACCGGCTTGGCCGCTAGAGCCACCGCCAGCAACAGTGATGTACAGATCAAACTTCTCAATCATCTCAACCAACTCAAGTGGCTGACGTACAACCATGCGTGCAGTTTCGCGACCAAAGTATTCTTCTAAGGTGCGATTGTTAATGCTGATATTGCCGCTGCCCGGACGCAAGAAAACGCGTGCAGTAGAGCTTTTGCGACGACCAGTACCGTAGTATTGATTCTCTGCCATTTTCTTAGTGCTCCGTATTAAATTTCAAGTTGTTTAGGTTGCTGAGCAACATGGTTATGCTCTGCACCTGCGTATACTTTCAGTTTACGGAACATGGCACGACCCAATGGACCACGGGGTAACATACCTTTCACCGCTTTCTGAATAACCATTTCTGGTGCCTTAGCAATCAACTTCTCAAAGTTGATTTCTTTGATACCACCTGGGTAACCAGAGTGTGAGTAGTAGATTTTGTCCTGTGCCTTACGACCAGTCACAGCTACTTTCTCACAGTTGATGATGACAATGTAATCGCCAGTATCAACATGCGGAGTGTATTCAGGCTTATGCTTGCCACGTAAACGACGGGCAACTTCAGTAGCCAAACGACCCAAAGTTTTACCTTCAGCGTCAATTACGTACCAGTCACGTTGAACAGTTTCTGGTTTTGCAACAAATGTACTCATTGAAACATACTCTTTTTTAAAGGTTCACGACAGTAGTTCCGGGCTTCCCCGCGAACCACAACAACCGCTGTGGTTACATTTTCAGTGCCACAATCTCGGTTAGTTGTACCTGTAACGTGGGCTGGCGCGGATTATACGCGAACTAATTTTGAAAGTGAACAGTGAACGGTAAATAGTGAACAGAAAACACTAGATATGGACTTTATTCTGCCCTGTCTATTCACTGTTCACTATCTATTACCAGTTCACTATCTATTACCAGTTCACTATCTATTACCAGTTCACTATTTACTATTCACTGTCATTCTTTGGTGAACAGTTTTTGTTTTTTGTCGCTGTAGTCACGTGGCGGTTCGCTCGCATTTTCTTTATCAGAACGACTGCGATCGCTGCGCGCAGTATTCGCCATGCGAATTTGACGAATGGTGTCTTCGGCGAAGAATGGCAAGCTCGGTTGTGTTTGCTCGCGCTGCAATAACTCACTGCTGTTGGCTAAGTACGCTTTCAATTTCTCTTGCGTCTCTTCGAGTTGCTCAACTAAAGCGTTGGCGGTGCTCAGATGCTCGGCCACTTCTTGCTGGTAGGCCGCAAATTGTTGCTTACTCTGTGTAACTTCCTCGCTTAAGCGCGCCTCTTCTGAATGCTCATGCAGCCAGTAGCGGGCGACGAAAAAACCAATCACAGCACCCACGGCAACTAATAAAATGCCAATAATCCAGCTCATAAACACTCCTTTACTGCGTCCTTCGCATGATAAACTCTTCCCTATAAGCATAATCCAGTTTGAGGTGGAAGTGGTAGTGACAAACGAAAGACTTAGCCCTATCGCCAAATATGAACGTGATTTAACCAGCGGCGGCTTTACCCCTGACGCCGCTCAGCGTCAGGCTGTGGACGCGTTGCAAAAGCTCTATGAAGCGCTCATTCAGTATCGTGCGAAAGCAGACCGTGGCTTTTTCGGTCGTCTTTTCGGTTCACCACCACAACCCCCTCAAGGGATCTACTTTTGGGGTGGCGTTGGACGCGGCAAGACCTATTTGGTCGATACCTTTTTCGATGCCCTACCTTTTGAAGAAAAAATGCGCGTGCATTTTCACCGGTTTATGCAGCGCGTGCATGCGGAACTAAAGCAGTTGAAGGGGCGCAGCGATCCATTGCCGATCATCGCTGAAAAACTCGCAGCAGAAGCGCAAATCATCTGCTTCGACGAATTTTTTGTGCAAGATATTACCGACGCGATGCTGTTGGGAACGCTTATGCAAGAGCTATTCAAGCGCAATGTTGTGCTGGTTGCTACTTCGAACATTGTCCCTGACGACCTCTATAAAAATGGTCTACAGCGCCAGCGTTTTCTTCCCGCAATTGCGTTGATCAAAGCCAATTGTGAAGTCATTAATGTCGATAGCGGCATTGATTACCGGTTGCGAACTTTAACCCGCGCGGAAATTTATCATTCGCCGTTAGACGAGCAAGCCGATACCAATTTAAAGCGCTATTTCAATGAATTATCACCGGATCATTGCAGTCGTAATACCGACGGCACCGTCCACATCAACGGTCGTGATATCCCAGTTCGCCTCGAATGCAATGACGTGGTGTTATTCGACTTCAAAGCTATTTGCGAAGGCCCGCGTTCCCAATACGATTACATCCAAATCGCCCACGAATATCACGCCGTTTTGATCAGTAATGTGCCGCAAATGGGCAGCAACAACGATGACGCCGCACGTCGTTTTCTCGCTCTCGTCGACGAGTTCTACGAACGCCGTGTCAAACTCATCCTCTCCGCCGCAGTGCCACTCGAGAACATCTACAGCGACGGCAAGCTCAGCTTCGAATTCAAGCGCTGCATCAGTCGACTGCAAGAAATGCAGTCACACGACTACCTGGCGCTGGCCCACAAACCCTGAACTGCTGGCGAATGGTGAACAGAAGGGCCAAACCGGCTCACTGTCCATCATTTCTATTCACTTTTCACTATTCACTAGTCCCTGTCAGTTAGAAACACCTTGAAACATGTCGAGGGTGAACTTATATCCTCGATATCGGTCTTTCTTTGCGTAATACACGTAACTTGAATTACACACATCAACTTGGAGTATGAACCCGATGAAAGCAAAGTTTCTTGCTGTGCTCGCCGTGATGGCTGTGTTCGCTGTCGCTCCCGTTAGTGCGAATATTCCGTTCTTCAACAACGACAATGATGAACTGCCAACACTGGCACCAATGCTGGAAGAAGTCACACCAGCGGTTGTCAACATTTCGGTGAAAGGTAAGCGTGAAGTACGCCAACGTATACCGGAAATGTTCCGCTTTTTCTTTGGTCCAAATGGTCCTCGTGAACAGGTCCAAGAACGCCCATTTCAAGGGCTCGGTTCCGGTGTGATTATAAACGCTGAAGAAGGTTATGTAGTAACCAACAACCACGTTATTGATAGCGCGACTGAGATTGTCGTTACCATGAAAGATGGTCGTCAGTTTGACGCCGAAGTGATTGGGACCGACGAGCGCTCAGATGTGGCGCTACTTAAAATTAAAAATGGCGACGATTTAACCGCCATCGAACTGGGCTCGTCCGCTGACTTACGCGTGGGTGACTTTGTGGTAGCGATTGGTAACCCATTTGGTCTAGGGCAGACCGTAACGTCAGGTATTGTTTCCGCTCTTGGCCGCAGTGGCTTAGGAATTGAAGAAATTGAAAACTTCATTCAAACCGATGCTGCGATAAATAGTGGTAACTCTGGTGGTGCGCTGGTGACTTTAGACGGCAAGCTAGTCGGTATTAACACCGCCATTTTGGGGCCAAACGGTGGCAATATCGGTATCGGTTTCGCAATTCCATCAGATATGATGAACAATCTCGTGCAGCAACTCATCGAATTTGGTGAAGTGCGTCGCGGTGTGTTGGGTGTGCGCGGAAACGACCTTACTCCTGAAATTGCTAAGGCACTCGATTTAGACGTCAGTCAGGGCGCATTTGTTGCTGAAGTGCTACCCGAGGGTGCTGCGGCCGAAGCGGGACTCAAGTCCGGCGACGTGATTGTCGGCGTCAATGGCGAAATGATTCGAACTTTCGCGGATCTATCGGCGCGCGTAAACACGATCGGTCCAGGTAAAGAAGTGACCATTACCGTGTTACGCGAGGGTGACGAGCGCCAATACACAGTGATTCTGAGCCCTGATGACACGGTCGTTGAAGCCGAGTCCTTGCACCCTGCTTTACAAGGCGTCACTTTAGAATCTGCGGACGGCGGCATCTTAATTAGTGACGTTGAAGAACGCTCCATCGCCGCTCGCTACGGATTACGTGAGAGCGACGTCATTATTGGCGTGAATCGTCAGCGCGTGACGACCGTTAGCGAGCTTAAAGAAGTATTAGAAAGCACCGAAGGCGTAATTGCGTTAAATATTCGCCGCGGTAATTCATCCCTGTATTTGGTACTGCGTGGTACGGAATAGGATGAGTAGTTGAACAGTTAGCGCACGTGCGAAGGCAGTGTGGTCGGAGGATTCCCTCCACCATGCTGCCTTCGTTACATTTCAGTGGTATGCTGTGCGTATCTAACTTCTTGAAACTGTAGGCACCGCATGACATCACGTGATTGGTTTTGGCTGGTATTACGCTCAATTGGTTTGGGCTTGATCGTGGCCGCAATCGTCATTTGGGTTTTGCCCCATGTACAGAAGTTCAACCAACGCTCGCCCGGCAATGCCATGCCGGTATCGTTCGCTACGGCCGTAAACCGCGCCGCACCTGCAGTAGTCAATATCTATAGTATTGGAGAGATAGCTGGCTCCTACTATTCGCGTCGCCCCAGTACCGTCTATCGATTAGGTTCTGGTGTGATTATGGACAATAGTGGGCACATTCTTACCGCCGCTCATGTCGTTGCTGACGTGAATGAAATTCAGGTAGCGTTGCAAGACGGACGCCAGTATAGCGGCCAAGTTATCGGCTCAGATCCCGTCACCGACTTAGCCGTCGTGCGCATTGAAGCTGATAATTTACCGATCATCCCTCAGCAAGACGACATTGTTACTCGGGTTGGTGATGTAGTTCTTGCCATCGGTAATCCTCTCAATTTAGGCCAAACCATTACGCAAGGCATTATCAGTGCAACCGGCGGTCGCATGGGAGTCATTAGTTCGCATGCAGATCTCATTCAAATGGATGCTGTAATCAATGAAGGCGCTTCTGGTGGAGCACTCATTAATAGTCAGGGTTATCTCGTGGGTATCAACAACGCGCAGTTTCGAGATCTCACTGGACAAGGAATTGATGGAATTTACTTTGCAGTACCTTACTCGTTAGCGAAACAGATTATGGACACGTTAATTCGAGAAGGCGAGGTAGTTCGTGGCTATTTCGGCGTGCGTATCGGTGAAATTCCTTATGCGAATCCATATCAACAGCCCGGTATGTTTGTCACCGGTATCGACGCGGGAAGTCCGGCTGAAAAAGCTGGATTGCAAGTGGAAGATTATATTATCGAAATGAACGGACAGCCGGTACGGTCAGGCTCTGAAGGGATTGCAATCGTCGCAGAAACACCTCCGGGAACTGAGATAGAAGTGCGCTTCTTCCGCGGCAATCGCGAACTAACCCGCACGGTCCTCATCGAGAAACTCCGCTAAAAGCGTTGGTCGTTTGAGACAATACTGAGATTTACCACCGTACAACGAATAACGAATAACGAATAACGTTGGCTACAGGCGCTGGATGTTGGCGCCCAATGCTGTTAGCTTTCGTTCGATCGATTCATAGCCGCGATCGATATGATAGATCCGCTCAATGACCGTTTCCCCACTAGCAACTAATCCCGCAATGACCAAGGACGCCGAGGCGCGCAGATCGGTACACATCACCTGTGCACCGGTCAGTTGTGGCACTCCTTTGCAAATCGCAGTATTCCCCTCGAGTTCGATATCAGCGCCCATTCGCCGTAGCTCCGGTACGTGCATGAACCGATTTTCAAAAATCGTCTCTCGAACCCAACCGGCACCATCAGCGATAGCATTGAGCGCACAGAACTGCGCTTGCATATCCGTCGGAAAGGCAGGATGTGGCGCGGTAATGATATTAACAGGACGCGGCCGTTGCGTGGCTTCGAGTCGAATCCAATCCTCGCCTCGAGTAATTTTAGCACCGGCTTCGGTGAGCTTTTTCAACACCGCATCCAGCATATCTGGATCGGTTTCGCGACAGGTAACATCACCGCCCGTGGCCATCGCAGCCACGAGGAATGTTCCAGTTTCGATACGGTCCGGCTGCACACGGTACTGTCCACCGTGCAACTTATCAACACCATGAATCTCAATCGTGTCAGTTCCCGCACCGCGAATATCGGCGCCAAGTGTATTCAAGAACGCCGCTAAATCGACAATTTCAGGCTCACGCGCGGCATTTTCGATGTAGGTCACACCGTCTGCTAGCGTCGCAGCAGCCATCAGATTCTCGGTGCCCGTGACACTGACCGTGTCCATCAAAATGTTGGCCCCTTGCAGGCGTCCATCGACATGAGCGTTGATATAACCATTCTCAACTTTAATGATTGCACCCATCTGGCGCAAACCTTCGATGTGCAAATTTACTGGTCTTGCGCCTATCGCACAGCCACCCGGCAAACTCACCTGTGCTTTGCCATAGCGCGCCAGCAGCGGACCCAATACCAAAATGGATGCGCGCATGGTCTTAACCAGCTCATAGCTAGCAACATGATGGTTGAGGCCTTGCGGTTGGATGCTAACCTTATTGGTGCCCAGCAGACTGCTCCCGACGCCTAATTCAGACAGCACCTTGAGCGTCGTTTTCACATCATGCAACGCCGGCACGTTGTCAATTTCAACGTCATCGGTTGCAAGCAGCGAAGCAATGAGAATAGGTAGTGCTGAATTCTTTGCACCGGAAATCGTAACGTCGCCGCGTAACGACTGACCACCACGGATTAAAAATTTTTGCATAGTGTTGATTAACTCAGTTGGCTCAGCTTACGTTTGTTTTTAACTTAAGAGAGCGAGTTTCTTCTCGCGCTGCCACTCTTTCGGAGTGTAGGTTTTGATCGTCACAGCATGCAAGCTCCCGTCAGCAATCATTTCTTTTAACGGTGCATAAACCACTTGCTGTTTCTTCACGCGACTGAGGTCAGCAAAAATATCGCCCACCGCAACAATGTTCGCGTGACTACCTTCAGCTTTTACAATGAGTTCGTCAAGTTGGAGCGCGCTTTCAAGGAGCGCGCGAATATCATCAGCAGTCATGAGATTGATTCTTTAGTCGTTGAAATTCAACAGATCAGCGACACCGCTGACCTCGACAATCGCCAATAACTGGCGATTCGCGTGCTGTAGTTTCAGCGTCCGTCGCTGCTGTTTGAGGATTTTTTGTGCTTGAATCAGCAGCGCCACGCCAGCAGAGTCGACCTTTTCTACGTCCGCCAAGTGTAACGTTAAATCACCCTCGCCTGCCAGCCACTTTGCACGTTCTTGCCACAGTGCAGGTACCGAATTGCGATCCAGCGGGCCGCTTAAAGCGATCACCGCTGCGTCTGCTTGTGGAGACCAGCTCGCTGCAGCCATTACAATGACTCTTCGCCATCATAGTTACGAATCGGTTCATTGGCCTTTTCGCGCAACAATTCGATGGTGCCATCAATACCACGTGAACGAATAACCGCTGAAATTTCAGCAGATTTACTGTTGAGTAAGCTCACGCCTTCAACCACCATATCGTAGGCTTTCCAGAGGTTGTCATTGTCGTCAAAACGCATTTTAAAATCCATGCGTATAGGCGGACGACCTTGCTCGATGACACGTGTGTAGACGGTCACGGCTTTGCTACCCTCTTCAAACCGATTCGGATTATCAAACTCGACGGTGTGTATACTCTCGTCATACTGCGTAAAGGCACGAGCATAGGTAGCGATCAAATAATCCCGAAACACTTTATAGAATTCTTGGCGCTGTTCTTCAGTCGTATCTTTTAAATTGCGACCTAAGACACGTTTGGCTGCATAAACAGAGTCAACGTAAGGCATCATTTCTTCACGAATAATAACGCGGTAATGATCGAGACTTTCAGTAATTTGCTCGCGTTCATCAGCGATCCGTTCAAATGTTTTGTTGGCAACTTTTTCCAACAATTTGTAGGGATTTTCATCACGGATAACTTCCGCAGTTGCCGTGGCACCAAACAAAGCGACCCACGCCAATGATAGGGCAATAATAAATTTTTTCATGCGGTACTCCTTACACCGTAATTCTTAATCGTTACCTTGACTAAATAGGAACTGGCCAATCAAATCTTCCAATACCAAGGCTGATTTCGTGTCGTAGATATAGTCACCGTCTTTGAGTAATTCAACGGTGTCATCAATAAAGCCAGGTCTTAACCCAATGTATTGTTCGCCTAAAAGACCTGAAGTCAGTATTGAGACCGACGATGTCTCTGAAAATTCATCATAAGTTGCGCTAATCGTCATCTCGACCAAAGGCTCATAATATTCGCCATCTAGCGTGATGCGGCTCACACGCCCCACCACAACACCACCAACCTTGACTGGTGAACGCTCTTTTAAACCACCAATATTGTCAAATTTGGCATAAATTTTATACGTCTCGCCGCTGCTAACAGCACTTGTATTGGCCGCTTGCAAACCGAGAAACAACAAAGCTGCCACACCAATAATAACGAACATACCGACTGCTAATTGTGTTGTACGTGATTCCATAATCCATTACCCAAACATTAAAGCGGTTAAAATAAAGTCGAGGCCGAGTACTGCAAGAGACGCAGTCACAACGGTCGAAGTCGTAGCTCGGCTGATACCCACTGAGGTGGGCACGCAGTTGTATCCTTTATGCAGTGCTATCCAGGTCACCACAAATGCAAATACGATGCTTTTGATGATGCCGTTGAGAATATCTTCATTCCAATCCACTGACGATTGCATGACTGACCAGAAAGCACCCTCATCAACGCCCAGCCAGCGCACACCGACCAGATACCCACCGTAGATACCAACCGCTGAGAAAATTACGGCAAGAATAGGCATACTGTAAAAGCCCGCCCAGAACCGCGGCGAGATAATGCGACGCAATGGGTCGACCGCCATCATTTCTAGACTAGAGAGTTGCTCGGTCGCTTTCATTAAACCGATTTCAGCGGTCAATGCAGAGCCTGCGCGACCAGCAAATAATAAGGCAGTCACCACCGGGCCGAGCTCGCGCAAAAGTGCTAGTGCGACCATCGGTCCCAAGCTTTGTTCGGCGCCAAAGTCGACCAAAATCGTATAGCCCTGCAAGCCCAATACCATACCAATAAAGAGTCCGCTGACAATAATAATGACCAACGACAAAACGCCAATCGAGTACATTTGTTGCATCAGCAGCGGGAATGATTTGCGCAGTTGCGGCTTACCAAGTAATGCTCGGAGTAACATCAACAACGCGGCACCGGCGCCTGCAATCGAATCTAAAACAGCCTTCCCTAGACGAGCAATGGCATCAAGCATGCTCACCTCCATCACCGAGCAGTTCTGCAGTCAACGATGGTGCCTTGAAATGAAACGGCACGGGACCATCGGCCTCACCGCGCAAAAATTGTTGTACTAATGCATCGTCCAGCTCTTGCAACTCTTGCGGAGAGCCGTGTGCAACAACGCGCTTATCCGCAATAATGTAGACGTAATCAGCAATGGTCAGAACTTCTTCAACGTCATGTGTCACTACAATGCTGGTGAGTCCCATCGATTCATTTAACGACTTAATCAATTTGACGATAACCCCCATTGAAATCGGGTCTTGGCCTGCAAAAGGCTCATCGTACATGACTAACTCCGGATCCAACGCAATCGCTCGCGCGAGAGCCGCACGCCGTGACATCCCGCCAGATAACTCCGCTGGCATCAAATGCCGCGCACCGCGAAGACCTACCGCTTCTAGTTTCATCAACACGATGGTCTCAATAATTTCTTCCGGCAACGAACTATTCTCTCGGAGCGGGAACGCGATGTTGTCGTATACCGTCATATCGGTGAACAGCGCACCACTTTGAAACAACATGCTCATGCGCTTGCGTACTGCGTACAATTCAGAGCGACTGAGCGCGGGAATATTCTGCCCTGCGAAACGAATTTCGCCTTTCTGTGGCCGCAACTGGCCACCGATTAAACGCAACAGTGTCGTTTTACCAATGCCACTAGGACCCATCACCGCGGTGATTTTTCCCCGTGGAATTTGCAGCGAAAGTCCGCTATAGACTTGATGTGCACCATGCGCATGGGCAAAGTCAATGGCATCGACTTCGACTAAATAGGGCGATTGGGGCGAATCCTGTGAACTCATGAAAATCCATATCCATTCATTTAGATGGCTGATAGTTTACCGCAGCTAGGCTAACAACCCTAGATTTAGTGCGTTAAAATTGTGACAAATCGTTTATCTGTATGCTTTTTACGTCTGCAATTCGAAAAACGATCGGGTATGATGACGCGAGATTGTAAAGAGAGCACGTTATGACGCAAACATCGACTGCACAGACGAATACCGCCGAGTTTATCCGCTTAGGCCTTGATGTCCTCGATACTGAATTAGCCGCGATTGACGGCTTACGCCACTATATTAACGCGGACTTCGCCCGTGCATGCGAGCTATTGCTCGGTTGTACTGGCCGAGCGATTGTCATCGGTATGGGTAAGTCGGGGCACATTGGCGGTAAAATTGCGGCCACACTGGCATCGACTGGAACTCCAGCTTTCTTTGTTCATCCGGGTGAGGCTAGCCATGGTGACTTAGGGATGATTACCGCTGCTGATGTGGTCATCGCCATTTCAAACTCTGGTGAAACCAACGAAGTTCTTAGTATTGCACCATTAATTAAACGCCGTGGTGTGAAACTGATTGGCATGACAGGAAATCCGCAATCAACGCTTGCCGAACTTGCCGATGTACACATCTGCATTGCTGTGCAAAAAGAGGCCTGCCCGCTCGGCCTCGCTCCGACCTCTTCAACGACGGCAACGCTCGTGATGGGCGACGCGCTTGCCGTAGCCTTGCTGCACGCACGTGGTTTTACTGCCGATGATTTCGCGCTGTCGCACCCGGGTGGCAGTTTAGGTCGCCGCCTGCTGTTGCATATTCATGATGTGATGCACAAAGGTGAACGTATTCCTCTAGTCGCAGAGTCCGCAACGATTAGCCAAGCTTTGCTTGAGATGTCCCAAAAAGGGCTAGGAATGACAGGGGTTACCGACACCTCTGGCAAACTGATCGGGGTATTTACCGACGGCGATTTGCGCCGCATTTTGGATCAACGCTTGGATGTTCACCATACGCCCATCGCCCAAGTCATGACTCGTCAACCGATCACGATCAGTGCTGATGTACTTGCTGCCCAAGGCTTGAAACTGATGGAGGATCGAAAAATTAACGGCTTATTTGCAGTGGACGCCGACGGTTCTCCGCAAGGCGCGTTAAATATGCATGATTTATTAAAAGCGGGAGTAATTTAATGTCCATCCCCCTGCAGCCCATGGCTACGATTAGCACCTGGTATGGTGAAGTCGACAAAGCCCTTATTGAAGCACTTGCAACCATCCGCATGGTCATGTTTGATGTTGATGGCGTTTTTTCCGATGGTCGGATCTATCTTGGTAATAATGGCGAAGAATACAAAGCCTTTCATACGCGAGATGGTCTCGGAGTCAAAGCACTCATCGAGCATGGTATTCAGGTTGCGGTGATTACTGGACGCTCATCTAAAATTGTTGAAACACGGATGCAAGCGCTTGGCGTACAGGATATTGTGCAAGGGTGTACCGATAAATTAGGTGCGTTTGAGCGCTTACGGGAACAATATCAACTCACAGCCACTCAAATAGTCGGTGTCGGCGACGATATTCCTGATGTTGCTTTACTCCACAACGCTGGTGTTGGGATCACGGTGCAAGATGCACACCCTTGGGTGCAACAGCAAGCTCGCTATGTGACCAGCATGCGCGGTGGTTTTGGTGCGGTTCGAGAAATCAGTGACTTGATTCTTCTCAGTCAAGGTGCACTGCAAACGCATGGAGGAATGAGCGTTTGAATCGAAATGTATGGCTGTTCTTAGTGCTAATTTTTGTCATCGGTTCGCTGTTGATTTGGCGACCTTTTGGCGACGGTGATGAATCGCAACAAGAAACGGGCTTCCGTGAAGTGGCACCTGACTTTACTGCATCGGGGTTGATTATGCGCATCTACAGCGCCGATGGCGAACTAGCGCACCGAATTGCTGCGGAAAAAATGACACACTATGAGCCAATTGGGCTGACGGAACTCACTCGGCCAGTGTATATTGTACATACAGATGATGAGACGGCTAACTGGCAAGTGATCGCTGAACAAGGATCATTTTATGATGATAAAACCCTCGTACTAGAACGGGATATTCAGATTAGTCGGTTACATCGAGAAGATTATTTGGATCGAGTGGAAACCAGTTATTTGGTCATCAATACATTGACCGAAGTGATGGAAACCGAACAACCTGTCACCATTTATGGCAAAAATTTTGTAATGCGTGGCGAAGGCATGGTTGCTGACTTACGCACTCAAGTTTTGGAATTTAAAAAACATGTTGAAAGCACCTACTTTGGTAACAACACTACTGCTACTCAGTAGTCTGAGTTTTGCACCCCTCGCACTCGCACAGGGCAAAACTGATTTTACCCAACCGGTCAGTATTGATGCTGAGCGTGATCTCATTGATATTGCCAACCGCATTGCCACCTTTGATGAAAATGTCTTGATCAAGCAAGGCACCCTTGAAATTCGAGCCGATCATCTGCAAGTTACTCGTGAGACTGAACCGGGCAACGACGTGTTTGAAGCAACGGGTAGTCCTGCTACCTATCAACAACAATTAGACGATGGCAGTCTGATTAAAGCACAAGCTGAAATGATTCGTTACGACCAAGCTCAGCAGCTGCTAACGCTTCGTGGTAACGTCAAAGTTGAACAAAACAATAGCGTCATGCAGGGCAATGAGATTGTCTATAATTTTGCCACTCAGCAATTAAGCGCTCGCCGCGGTGATGAAGAATCTGATCGCGTATCTACCATTTTATTACCGAAGCAAAATAACGATGAGCCGATTAACCGCTGAACATTTAGCGAAAACCTATAAGAAACGAACCGTTGTCAAAGATGTCAGCTTGACGGTGGAATCTGGACAAATTATTGGTTTACTTGGACCCAATGGCGCTGGAAAAACAACCACCTTCTACATGATTGTAGGCCTCGTCGCGAATGACAAAGGTCGAATTGTGTTAGATGACGATGATATTTCATTGTTACCGATGCACGAGCGTGCGCGCCGCGGCATTGGTTATTTACCACAAGAGTCATCAATTTTTCGTAAGCTTACTGTGCGCGATAACATCATGGCGATTCTCGAAACCCGTAAAGAGCTTGACAATACGACGCGTGAAGAAAAACTCGATAGTCTTCTAGAAGAGTTTCATATCGGCCATATTGCCAACAGTTTGGGCATGAGTTTATCGGGTGGTGAACGGCGGCGGGTAGAAATTGCGCGTGCACTCGCTGCAGAACCAGAGTTTATTCTGCTTGATGAGCCCTTTGCCGGAGTCGACCCTATTTCGGTACTCGATATCAAGAAAATTATCGAACACTTAGCCAATCGCGGCATCGGCGTGTTGATCACCGATCACAATGTTCGAGAAACACTTTCGGTGTGTGAACATGCCTACATTGTCTCGCATGGTGAGCTCATTGCCAGCGGTAATGCTGAGAGCATCTTGGCAAATCAACATGTAAA
>DASSWH010000053.1:0-2623 GCA_035705175.1 Pseudidiomarina sp. | reverse complement strand
ACATACGGATGGCAGCGAATCGCGCCTTGACCGTAGATCATGAGGTTACGCGTTAAGATATTTGCACCTTCAACCGTAATCGCAATCGGCACGCCTTGGTAACCGCGGCCCAGATAGTTGTTTGGACCTAAGCAGATACCTTTACCACCATGAACATCCATGGCGTCATCCATACAAGCACGTAACTTCTCGGTCAGGTGATATTTTGCGATAGCTGAGATAACCGATGGTTTCTCACCTAAATCAACGCCCTTGGTTGAGAAGGTAGTGACTGCATCCATCAGGTATGCGTTCCCGGCTAAACGAGCCAAGGCTTCTTGGACGCCTTCCATTTTACCAATCGGTAAACGGAACTGACGACGGATGTATGAGTACGCACCCGTTGCCAAAGCAATCGATTTCACACCACCGGCACTGTTTGACGGCAGGGTAATAGCACGACCCACTGACAAACACTCAACCAGCATCCGCCAGCCTTTACCGGCCATCTTCTCGCCACCAATGATGTAGCTTAATGGCACGAATACATCTTTCCCTTTAATCGGACCGTTCATAAACGGTACGTTTAATGGGAAGTGGCGACGACCAATTTCTACGCCTTTGGTATCGCGTGGAATCAGCGCAGCAGTAATGCCGAGCTCTTCTTTGCTACCAATCAGGTGCTCAGGGTCATACAGTTTGAACGCTAAGCCCAATACAGTCGCAACTGGGGCTAACGTGATATAACGCTTGTTGAAGTTCAACCGGATACCGACAATTTCCTCACCATTCCATTCACCTTTGCAAATGACACCGGTATCTGGAATAGAGCCCGCATCTGAACCTGCCTCTGGGCTGGTCAATGCGAAACATGGAATTTCGTCACCGTTGGCAAGGCGCGGCAGATAATGGTCTTTCTGCTCTTGCGTACCATAATGCTGCAACAACTCGCCTGGACCTAATGAGTTAGGTACCCCAACGGTTGACGCTAAGATGGTGCTGACACCAGCCAGTTTCTGCAACACACGTGATTGCGCGTAAGCCGAGAACTCCAAACCACCAAATTCTTTCTTGATGATCATGGCGAAGAATTTTTTGTCTTTCAGGTACTGCCAAACTTCTGGCGACATGTCAGCCAGCTCATGCGTGGCTTGCCAGTCGTCCATCATTTTACAGACTTCTTCACACGGGCCATCTAGGAACGCTTGCTCTTCAGCAGTCAATTCAGCTTTCTGAATGCTGTGCAGCTTGTTCCAGTCTGGCGCACCGCGGAATAGTTCACCTTCAAACCAAGTGGTACCGGCATCAATGGCGTCTTTCTCAGTTTCTGAGATTTCTGGCATGACTTTGCGATACATACCCAATAATTTTTTGGCGATAACACCACGGCGTATCGGCGTGAAATTGAGTGGAACTAGCACGATAGCGAGCAGCACCCATAGCACCGCACCGACGATATCGAAAAAGCTACCGACCGCAAAAACTCCCACGAGCGCTAAGCTGCTCACGAGTAATGATGCGCGGTAGTATAAACAGCCTCCTAGCACGGCTAGGGTGGCAATAATCCATAAGGCGACGCTCATAGCTTGGACTCCGTTATTCTGTTAGAGGTCTGACCAGTCTTAGTAACGTTGAGAGTAGTCGTTTTGATCACTTTTTTCAAGTCAAATTTGAACAGGTGTTTGAATATTTCGCGACTGGCTATTGGCGCTTAGTTACTCGCAAAAGAACTTTAAACTTAGCGCAAATGTTGTGGTCACAATGTCAGTGAACAGTGAACAGTGAACAGTGAACAGTGAACAGTTTAGCGCGAGGTCAGTGCTATTATCTATTCACGGTTCACATTTTACCAATGCTCAAGTGGAGAAAGCGATGCGGTTTGGAATGGTAGCGATAGCTATGCTGATATCAACGGTTGCCGGTGTGGCAGTTGCGGAAGTGACGCCATACAAGGCAGCGTATGTGGTTGAGCGCGGCGGTTCGCAATATGGCGAAGCTTCGCGCGAGCTTATTCGAGCCGATGATGGGATGTTTGAGTTGGCCACTGAAACCGAAATTAGCTGGTTATTTTTATCGGATCGACGTCGCTATTGGTCTACTTTCTTTGTGGAAGATGGGCGTATTCGTCCACAAACCTTTGCTTACAAGCGCACAGGTACTGGCAAAAACCGTAACTTTGAGGGTTTATTTGACCGTGAAGGTAAAGCGGTCAGAGCCATAGAAACCGGTGCGACACTCGCCATTGATTGGCGCGAAGACTTGCTCGATGAAGCCAGCCTTATTGAACAATTATCGCAAGACATGCTGCCACTGGACGATGGCAAACAACAGACTTATCACACCGTCGATGAAAAAGGTCAGCAAGACATGCAAACCTTCCAGCGTGTTGGCATCGAAACACTCCGACTCCCGTATGGCGAAGTCGAAGCTGTAAAAGTATCCCGCATCCGCGAAAACTCAACCCGTGAAACCGACTTCTGGTTTGCGCCCGAACTCAATGGTGTGTTGGTCAAAATGCAGCAGCGCGAAGAGGGCGACGAGGTAGCGACGCTGCTGCTTCGAAGCTTGAAAAGCGCTGCTGGTTACTAGTTACCGGCTATTAGAAGAGCGCCGATCTGTATTTTCAAGTAACAAGTAACAAGTA
>DASSWH010000052.1:0-9280 GCA_035705175.1 Pseudidiomarina sp. | reverse complement strand
AAAGGCTGTATCACCGTCTGTACTCTCTTGCCCGGTTGCAGTAATTGATTTAAATGCGAATAAATTCGGATCGGCAAGATGCGACGGCACTATATTCTGTAATGCCGAGAACATACTCTCGATTCGTCCAGGGTGACTTCGATCCCACTGTTTGAGCATATCTTTAATGACTTTTCGCTGCAGGTTTTCCTGCGAACCACATAAGTTACATGGAATGATCGGAAACGCTGCGGCTTCTGCATAGCGCGCAATGTCTTTTTCACGCGCATAGGCGAGGGGGCGAATCACCACATGCTGCCCGTTATCGCTGACTAATTTAGGTGGCATGGATTTCATGGTACCACCATAAAACATATTCAATAATAGCGTTTCCAACATATCATCCCGGTGGTGCCCCAAGGCTATCTTCGTGGCCCCAAGCTCGCTCGCCACGCGATAAAGAATGCCACGTCGTAACCGAGAGCACAGCGAACATGTTGTTTTTCCGGCGGGGATTTTTTCTTTTACAATTGAGTAGGTATCTTCTTCAATGATACGGAAATCGACGCCTTCGCGCTCCAAATACTCAGGTAGAATGTGCTCCGGAAATCCGGGCTGTTTCTGATCAAGATTGACGGCGATAAGCTCAAATTGAATGGGGGCAATCCGTTGGAGAAATCGCAGGATATCGAGCAGCGTGTAACTGTCTTTGCCCCCAGACAAGCACACCATGACTCGGTCACCGTGCTCGATCATGTTGAAGTCTTCAATAGCACGGCCAACGTCGCGACGCAGACGTTTCTGCAACTTGTTGATAGCATATTTTTGCTTTTTGGCCGCAGGCCCCAAGTTTGCTGTTGATTCTATTGTCGACATAAACACCACCGTTACATAAAAAAACGGCGCGATTATACCTTAACCGGTGATTGAAATCCCGCGGGTTTTACGGCTAATAAATCACAGTTTAATTGTTCGATGACGTGTTCAGCCGTATTGCCGAGTAATGCAGCACTGAAACCCGTTCTTCCCATGGTGCCGAGGACCACAAGTTCCGCATCAAGTTCGGTCGCTAATGTGGGTATAACTTGCTCTGGTAATCCTTCACGGACTTGTTGTTGCGCTGGAGGAATCGCAAATTGAGCAGCATGTTTAGCCAAGGCTTGCCGATGATTTTCAGCAATACTCTCACGATAATTGCCCGTGTCAAATTCTGGAATTTCTGCAGCAATAGTCAGTGGGGCACCTGGATATGCATTTACTAAATGAACACTACTATTCAAGCATTGCGCGAACCTGAGTGCTTGCTCGGTGATACGTTGGTTGAGTTCTTGGTGTTGGTCATTCTCGCCGGTGGTATGAATCGCCGCAAGAATTTGTCCACCTTCTGGCCAGTCGTGCTCTTTGACCAACAGGACAAGGCAGGGTGCTTTGCGGAGCAAGTGCCAATCAGTAGGGGTAAACAGCAACGCGGCAAGCCCTTCACGTTGCTTTGTGCCTTTGACAATGATGTCATGCTTGCCTTCAATTGCGGCTTCGATGATGGCCTCAAATGGACGATTGTGCCACACCACGGTCATTCCGATTTGTAAGTCACGAGTATTATAGTCTTCAAGCAAGTCACGAATCCAAACACGCCGATCTTCGATTAAGCTGTCGCGCATCAAGTCACGCTCTTCGGCGGCCAACATAGTCGTCATTTCATAGGAGAAGTCATATATAGACAGCAATAGAGTGAGCTTAGCACCGGAAATTCGAGCCAATTGAAGCGCTCTGTTTAGAGCTTTTTGTTCGGTACCCTCAGGATCTAAGACTACTAAGATATTGTTGACGCAGCTCATTTTGTCACCTCAAATCGAATACAACTGTCTCTTCAGTGTAGTCCAAGCTCGGCGAAAAGTGAGAATTGTCGAACACCAATTTGAATCACCCAAATGCCGTAGATAATCATAATGATCCCCATGGCTTGGCGGAATCCATGTGATTTGAGAATGCTTTGCACTGCTTTGCTGAACCATCCAAATGCAAACATGGCAGGGAGGGTACCAAGACCGAACCACAACATTAACCACGCACCTTGAGCTGCGGTGCCGCTTAGAGCAGCCCAACTTAACGCGCTATAAACCAGGCCACAGGGTAACCAGCCCCATACCATTCCAGCGCCAAACACAGACACTGCGGATTGGCGTTGTCTGAATTGTTGCGCAAAGGGCTGTAATCGTTTCCACAGTGGTGCGCCGATACGTTCTAATCGACGCAAAACTAACCACCACCCGGCTAAATAGAGCCCGAATAAGATCAGGAGAAGTCCAGAAGCCAACCGCAGTATGAGCAACACATCGGGCATGAGCAGAGTCAATAAACTGGCTGCATAGCCAACAATAGCTCCAGCGAGAGTGTAGGAGGCGATGCGACCTAGGTTATAGAACAAGAGCGTGGTAGTGGTAACCGACTGGCCGAAGGCGCCGGCTATACCACCACACATCATGATGCAGTGTCCAGCACCGGCAAGTCCCATCATGAGTGCTGCAAGATTATCGAGCATCATCATTCTGCTGAGATTTTTTCGTTGGTGTGTCGTCAAGCAACACATCCATACCTTTGCGCTCTAAATCTTCAAATTGATCGGATCGCACCGCCCAGAGAAAGATACCCACGGCGAGAAACACGAAGAAGAGTGCGATCGGAATCAAAATATATAAGCTTTCCATTATCGATAGAGCCTCAAAGAATTCAGCAAGACCAGTAACGAACTGGCGGACATACCAATGGCAGCCATATACGGCGTCAGAAAGCCCGCCACGGCGATTGGAATAATGATGACATTATAGAGCAATGCCCAGCGAATATTTTGATTCATAATGTTACGACAGCGCAGAGCGGTAGTTCGAAAGTTAGCGACACTCTCACCACGGTGGTTAACTAGGATGACATCGGCGGCAATTCGCGCTAAGTCCGCTGCTTGGCTGAATGTAATGGCGATGTCAGCTTGCGCCAAAACGGGGCCGTCATTGAGTCCGTCGCCAAGCATAATGACCGGGCCTTGAGCTTGATAATGCTCCAGCCAACGTAGCTTATCTGCTGGCATACATTGCGAATGAATGGTTTCGATACCTAAGCGAGCGGCGACATCACGCGCGTAATCTTCTCGATCGCCAGTCAGCATAATGATCTGTAAACCTACGGCTTCCAGCTCGAAAAGGGTGGTTTGGATACCGGAACGCAGCTCATCCTGTAACTCAAACTCCGCCAGAACCTGGTGCGGATTGACCAGGAACACTTGGCTGGAATGGTTTTCTGGAACAAAGTCGGGATGCCATTCTTGAATCCATGCCAACGAACCGATTCGAAAGCAGTTCTTGGTCACGTCAGCATAGGTGCATACTCCAGCACCATGCACTTGCTCGAGTCGCTGCCATTGCCAGTTTTTACTGATAGTCGAACGGGTCGAACCCCACTGGCTCAAACACAGTGCATAAGGGTGCACAGCCTCACGTTCAAGGTCTTGAGTCAGAGCCCGAAGCTGTGCATCGCTAAATAGCGTTGGCTGATGATTACGCCACGAGACTAATTTGAAATCGCCGGTTGTTAATGTGCCTGTTTTATCAATAAGCAAGGTTTTGGCTTGTTCCACTTTCGTGAACACGTCTGCATTGCGCACAATAATACCGGCGCGGTTAAGCCGGTGAATGGCGCCAGTAATTGCTGTTGGTGCCGCCAGCGCTAGCGCGCAAGGGCAGGTTGCCACCAACACTGCTAAGGTGACCCAAAAAGCTTGTTGCGGATCAATAAATGACCATACCAAAAATGTAGCACCGGCGAGTATCAGTAAACGGATCACAAATTTATTTGCAAGCGTCTCGGCGGTTGCAGCAAGTTTCGGTTTTCGTGATAGAGCGGTATCTTGTAGCGCAATAATGCTGGCCAGCACGGTTTGTTGTTGAATTGCAGTGACCCGCATACGAATACTCTGCAAAGGTGGAATACTTCCAGCTAACACCGTTGCACTTGGTGATTTCGTCTGCAATCGACTTTCACCGGTTAAGAGGCTTTCGTTAAGTTGAGCAGAGTGATCCAATAATTCGCCATCAACCGGGATAGTGCTACCAGCAGGAACATGAATAATATCTCCCGCCGTGAGTTGATGGACTGGAATTGACTCAGTGCTCCCATCACTGGTTTCTCGATGGGTGATAGCGGGAAGGAGTTTGATGAGATTGGCCGCATGACTCATCGCTTTTTGCTTGGCTAGAAGTTCGAGGTACCGTCCAGCAAGCAGAAAAAAAGTGAACATACTGACTGATTCAAAGTACACCTCACCTTGATTTGTTAGTGTCGCATAGGCACTCGCACCGTAAGCACCGAGCAAAGCCAAGCTTACGGGGACATCCATATTCGGTTGCCGTGCTTGAATACTGCGCAGCGCACTCAAATAAAATGGCTGTGCCGAATACAACAGCACGGGCGTTGCAAAGAGTAAACTGATCCACCACAAAAACTGCCGTAAGGAGTCCTCTAGGTCACTGACAACACCAAAATATAAGCCCACAGCAATCATCATGACCTGCATGGTTGCCAATCCAGCTACACCGAGCCGGTTGACGAAATAGCGGCGGCGGCGTTTAAAATCAGCTTCTTGTTGCGCTGCTTGAAACGGCAACGCGCGGTAACCCAGTCCCGCAATGGTTTGTAGAATGACACTAAGTTGAATTTGAGCTGGCTGCCAACGCACCGTGACACGTTCAGTCGTCGCATTTACACGAACTGCGAGTAGTCCATTCAAATGTTCGAGTTCTCTCTCAATTAACCAAGCACAGGCTGAACAGGTCATTCCCTCAACGGACAGAGTTATTTCACGACCATCATCGACTGCATGACTCAGCTGTTGTTGCAGCCGCTCGTCATCATAGGCTTTAAGTTCCTGTAATTCGTCAGGAAGGAGCGGGACTTGGAGCGGATTCGAGGTGTCACGAAACTGATAAAAATGCAGCAGATTATGCGCTTCAATAGTGCTAGCAACAGCCTGACAACCATAACAACAAAGTGAAACGGGTTGCCCAGCTAACTGGTGGAAGATAACACCAACTTGAGGCAAGGGTTGCAAGCAGTGATAGCACAGCCCAGATTGTACCTCTGGTAACTGCTTGCTCATTTTAAACTCCGTATGTGAGCGGCTTCAACGTGAGCGCTCTCACAGTCGGCATTTGGATACTTTGTGAAAGTCTCCAAGCGTTGTTAAACGGAGTCACCGTTATGGTCCATTTCCCTGCAAGTTCCGGCGGTAACTGCCCGCGAAAAACACCCTCTGCATCAGCGGTTAACACCTGCTCAAAATCGCGAGCGGATAGAGTACTGTGATAGAAGCTCACTCGCAGTGCGGTCAACTCACTGGGCTTACCCGTCGCATAAGTCAAAGTGAAATTATCGGTATCATGTTGAAAGATAAAACTGATATTAAGTTTCTGGGCAGCTTGTACTTTTTCAACCTGCACATTGATTCCACGACCCTTTTTATAATAATCATCGACCACCATAGGATTGTCACCATATCGGCTGGCGATAGTGAGGGTAATGATCATCGCGATGATAACTGAAAAAGGTAGGCCCATTAAAAACCACGGCCAGAACTGCTTATACCAAGGTTTTACTTTCATGTACCACTCCACATACTAGAAAAAACCCCGCAAGCGCGGGGTTTCAGCATTATTCGTGCGAGAGCCCGTAAACGTAGGCGCTGATAATATGAATCTTGTCCTCACCGAGAATGTCATCCCATGCTGGCATGACACCGTTGCGACCATTGCGCAGGGTCTCTTCGATAGAGGCTTGTGAACCGCCACCATATAACCAGATATTATCGGTTAGATTCGGTGCACCAAGTTGCTGGTTACCTTTACCATCCTGACCATGACAGGCTGCACAGACCGCATAATTTTGTTTTCCGGCACGCGCTAATTCGGGATCAACTTTACGGCCAGATAAACTCAAGACGTAGACAGCAAGCTCGGTGATCTGCTGCTCAGAGAACTGATCCTTCCACGCTGGCATCTGACCACGACGACCGTTGATTAAACTGTACACGATATCCTCTGGCTCGCCACCATAGAGCCAATCGTCATCTGTTAAGTTGGGAAAACCATTTCCACCTTGAGCATTTGAGCCATGACATTGCGCACAATTCTGTAAAAATAAGCGTTGACCGATTTTCAATGCTTCTGGATCGGTTGCAAGTTCTTTGATGGGACGCTCTGCATAAGCTTTAAAAATTGGACCAAAAACTTCCTCTGCTTGCTGCATCTCGCGATCGTACTGCACAATAAGACCCGCCTCTCGCGCTGCTTTGGTTGCCTGTTCTGATTCTTCAAGCGACAACACTTCTTGGTTCGAGCTGGTCCAACCGAGTAGGCCAGCGAAGTTACCCAAACCTGGATACAACGCCAAGTAGAGGAAGCCCCATACAATACATACCCAAAACAAGTAGGTCCACCACGTTGGCATGGGGTTGTTATACTCCACAATGCCATCGAATTCGTGGTCCATTAATTCACCTTCTTTAACGCCAGTATAGTTATTCATATTCCAGCGTAGCAGCCAAATAATGGCGACCAAAAAGGCGAGGGTAAGGACAATTATCCATGCACTCCAGAAGCTACTCATGGTTCTTCGACTCCTGCTTAGTTTTGTCTGGGTTGGATGCTTTTAGCTCGTCTTCTTCGAAGATAGAACGGGCCGCTTCGTCAAAGTTTTTCTTGTTGCTTTTGCTGTAAGCCCACAGCACCACACCAATAAACAAAACAAAAACTAATACTGTATAAAACGCACGCCAAGTGATGTAGTCCATCTTATTCGGCCTGCTGTTGTAATCCGGTGCCCAACGACTGTAAGTAGGCTATGAGGGCTTCCATCTCGGTCTTGCCTTGCACAGCAGCCTTGGCACCAGCGATGTCTTCATCGGTATAAGGCACACCAAAGCTACGAAAGGTGGCGAGTTTCTTCGCAGTAAGTTCGCCGTCCAGCGTGTTTTCCGCTAACCAAGGAAATCCGGGCATATTGGATTCAGGTACGACATCGCGAGGATTCATCAAATGAACGTAGTGCCATTCGTCAGAATATCGACCACCAACCCGCGCTAAGTCCGGCCCAGTGCGTTTTGACCCCCACAGGAACGGGCGCTCCCAGACATGCTCACCGGCTAGTGAGTAGTGCCCATAACGCTCACTCTCTGCACGGAAAGGACGAATCATCTGACTGTGGCAGTTGTTGCACCCTTCGCGGATGTAAATATCACGCCCCTCCATTTCCAGGGCAGTGTATGGCTCCAGACCTATGACAGGTGCGTTGGTTTGTTTTTGATACAATAATGGCGTGATTTCTACTAACCCACCGATCGAGATAGCGACAATCGTCAAAATCGCGAATAAGCCAATGCGTTTTTCAACAAAGTCGTGTTTCCAGTTTTTGCTCATCTTTCGACTCCTTACGCTGACTGTTCCGCGGGTTTAGCAGGCACATCGACATACTCGACCGTCGGGCTGCCCTGGCGGATAGTTCGGTACGAGTTGTATGCCATCAAAATCATGCCTGCAACGATAAACAAGCCACCGACAAAACGGATGAACCAGAACGGATATGAGGCTTCAACACTCTCGATAAAACTATACGTGAGTGTACCGTCCTCGGCGTTGACTGCACGCCACATCAAACCTTGCATCACACCGGAAATCCATAGAGCAACGATATAAAGCACTACACCAATGGTGTGTAACCAGAAGTGCGTATTAATCCAGCGTACGTTGTACATAGAGGTCTGATTGTATAGACGCGGAATCAAGTAATACATGGAACCGATCGTGATCATCGCGACCCAGCCCAGAGCGCCCGAGTGGACGTGACCAATGGTCCAGTCCGTGTAATGTGACAAGGCATTTACCGATTTAATGGCCATCATTGGGCCTTCGAACGTGGACATGCCGTAGAAGGACAGTGACACGATCAGGAATCGTAAAATAGGATCTGTTTTCAGCTTATGCCAAGCACCGGACAAGGTCATGATACCGTTGATCATGCCGCCCCATGACGGAACGAATAAAATAACGGACATCACCATGCCGAGCGACTGCGTCCAATCTGGTAATGCCGTGTAATGCAGGTGATGCGGACCGGCCCAGATATACAGTGAAATCAATGCCCAGAAATGTACCACCGATAAACGATAAGAGTACACGGGGCGTTCAGCCTGCTTCGGCACGAAGTAATACATCATACCGAGGAAGCCCGCGGTCAGTAGGAATCCAACTGCATTATGGCCATACCACCATTGCACCATGGCATCGACTGCTCCGGCATAGATGCTGTATGACTTGGTGAAGGAAACCGGAATCGCCATGCTGTTCACGATGTGCAAGACTGCAATAGTCACGATAAAACCACCGTAGAACCAGTTGGCTACATATATGTGCGCGGTATTACGCTTCATCAAGGTACCGAAAAAGACAATGACGTAGGCTATCCATGATAGCGCAATCAGAATATCAATGGGCCATTCCAACTCAGCGTATTCTTTGCTTGAGGTGAATCCAAGCGGTAGCGTAATCACGGCAAGTACGATCACCGTTTGCCAAGACCAAAAGACAAAAGCTGCTAACTTATCGGAAAACAAGTTAGTTCTACAGGTCTTCTGCACGATATAAAATGACGTTCCCATCAATGCCGATGTACTAAATGCAAATATGACAGCATTGGTATGTAACGGTCGTAACCGCGAATAGGTTAACCATGGGGTATCAAAATTTAATTCGGGCCAAATTAGCTGGGCAGCGATAAAAACCCCTAGACCCATGCCAATAATACCCCAAACGACAGTCATTACAGCAAACTGCCGAACGACTTTGAGGTTATATTCCATTTGTTGTGGACTCGTATGACTCATCATTGGTTTCCGCGTCTGATCGCGCTGAGGCGACAGTGATACGTGACAATAAGTGGTACTTCACTCATAGCTCAGGAAGCCCTTCTATAGTAAACTTAAATGATATAAAAATACAGTTCAAAAGCCTTGTTTTTCCGTGTAATGGCAAGTGGTTGGCGAATAAATCGACAGCATTTTGTATAGGAATCTGAACAGATGAAATATTGGCTCGTTGGAATGGTTAACGTTCTCATTCTCGTGTTCAGTGTAGGGTGTAGTGATCCAGTGCAACAATCTCGTTCAGGTACCAATACGCTCGAAGTCGATAACATCGCTTCAGTGGGTACCGCGAATATAAGGTTTTCGATCACTCCGGCGCGGCCGCAGCCTGAGTCA
>DASSWH010000051.1:0-5606 GCA_035705175.1 Pseudidiomarina sp. | reverse complement strand
GGGTAAGCGGACCAACTGCAGCGGTAGTGGGCAAATTACTACGACAACTCGGCACTACCAATCAGGTTATCTGTGTCACTCATCTACCGCAAGTTGCAGCGAAAGCGCATCAGCAGTTTCAAGTGGAAAAATCGTCCGACGGTCGCTCAACAGAGACGTTTATAACTGCTCTTTCGAATGACCAACGCGTCATTGAGTTAGCGCGGCTGCTTGGTGGAGACACGATTACCTCAGCGACAAAAGCGAATGCAGCCGAATTACTCGCCTCCTAGTCGGTTCAAACAACGACTCATGATAGGGTTGAACTATTCATGTTATTCGAAGTCAATCTGTCGTTGAGGCTGGTCATCATCACAAGCATTGGCTATGATGCAGCACGTAGTTCATTCGTTACTCGTTCACCGAGAAATAAAAAATAGTAGGACGCATGAGAAGTTTAATTATTGCTGGTAGTCTGATCATCCTTAGTGGGTGTTCCGTATTGGATAACATGGTGTATAAAATCGATGTTCCACAAGGCAATTATTTGGAGCAACGTGACATCGACCAACTTCGAGTTGGTATGAGCAAGGCTCAAGTCGAGTATGTTATCGGAGCACCAGTAGCCGCGAATCCATTTGAGAACGATGTCTGGTATTACGTGTTTGATATGAATTCAGGTAGTGGCGAAGGCGATTACAACCGAAAAGTTACGTTAACATTTAAAGACGACAAGCTGGTCTCCTACGAGGGTGACTTTGACCGGCCCAAGAACTTCGATACCCCGCTGGACCAGTAGCTGCTCAATGGCTCAGTGCTGGTAGCGCTAAGCCAATTTCAGGAGCTCTATGGCACCATTGACCGCGCCGGCTATCGCCGATACCTGCGCAAAACCCATTATAAAAAGCCCGACTGATCATCGGGACTATCGTGTCATTCGCTTGTCGAATGGATTACGGTGTGCGCTGGTCAATGATAACAACTCGACCGAAGCTGCCGTTTCAGCAGCGGTCCAAGCAGGTCATTTTCACGATCCTGTCGACGCACAAGGCCTCGCTCATTTTTTAGAACACATGTTGTTCTTGGGTACTGAAGGATTTCCAGAGCCAGAGGAATATCAGCAGTTCGTCAGTCAACATGGCGGTAGTCATAACGCGTGGACTGGTACTGAATACAGTAATTATTACTTCAATATTGATGCTGATTTTCTAGAACCTGCGCTGGATCGATTTACTCGCTTTTTCTATCAGCCCCTATTTGCGCAGGAATGGATTACTAAAGAACTCCAATCGATCGAATCCGAATTTCAATTGAAGCGAAAGGATGAACTTAGGCGACTCTATCAAGTTCACAAAGCAACGGTTAATCCGAAGCATCCATTCAGTAAATTTTCCGTAGGTAATCTGAATACCTTAAAGGATACTGCAGAGCATCCGTTACGACCTCGCCTCATCGCTTTTTTTAACGCTTGGTACCGCGCTGATCGAATGACTTTAGTGGTGATTGGACCGCAGTCGCTTGATGAGCTGGAAGCGTTAGCCATTGGCGCTGGTGGACGACTTCCCGCCGCCGTCAATCGTCTTGCGGAACCCTCAGTGGTAAACGTGCCGCTGTATCTTCCTTCACAGCTTGGCGTCGAACTCCAAGTCCGCCCACTCAAGGCAGCAAAACGGCTTATTCTTACATTCGCTTTGCCAAGTATCGACGCGGACTATGCGCACAAGACTACCAGCTTTATAGCTCATATTCTGGGTGATGAGGGCCCCGGTAGTTTGTTCTCGGAATTACGCCATCGCCACTGGGTCAACTCATTGGCTGCTGGCGGCGGTATGAGTGGCAGTAATTTTAAAGATTTTAATATCAATATGCAGTTGACTGAACAAGGATTACAGCACGTCGATGACATTATTTGTGATGTGCTCGCAGTCATTCGAAAAGTTGCTGCTGAAGGATTACAGCAGTGGCGATATCGAGAGCGGCAACTCTCGGTTAGTCAGGCATTCCGTTTCCAGGAGCCAACTCGCGCCAGTGACTTAGCACCGCAATTAGCCGTGAACATGCATCATTATCCGAACGGCGATTTGATTTTCGGTGACTATCGAATGGATGGATTGAACGAGAGCTTTGCGCGCACCTTGTTTGACTGCATGCAGCCCGACAATATGCGCGTTACCTTGATTCATAAAAAGGTTGAAACGAATCAACATGAGCCGATTTATGGAACTGATTACGCAATAAACCCTATTCACGAAGAGCGGTTACAGCGCTTTCGTGCGGCCTCTCAAACAACGGCTCAACTGCCTGCTCGGAATCGCTTCATCACCGATCAATTAGACACCCAAACTTTGCTTGCCGACGAGCAAACCGAGCTACCGCAACTCGAGCATATCGCTGCTGGCTTCAAGCTCTGGCATTGGCATGACCCCGATTTCCGGGTGCCTAAAGCGCATATATACACGTGCTTGTATTTACCTGATGTAGTCGCGTCGCCGGCTCGATTCGCATGCGCCCGTTTGTGGAGCGAGCTGCTGCTCGATGGTCTCAATGAAACTTGCTATGACGCCGAAGTTGCAGGACTGCATTTTAATATTTATCCGCAACAACAAGGTCTCACTATTCATATCTCCGGTCTCTCGACGGCAACCGTTCCGCTTGCAGTGCAAATTGTGACGGAACTCAAAACCATGCGGTTTGAGCCAAAGCGCTGGCTAGAGTTGCGACAGCGGTTAGTCACCAACTGGCGCGCCGCCATGGCCAACAAACCAATGAATGTATTGTTTTCTCGGTTGAATATTTCGTTACAGCCCAATACCTACGCGGTCTGTGATTTAGCTGATGAACTTGAGGCGATGACATTCGAGGCGTTTAACAACTGGTTAGAATCGGCACTCGATCCTGTCAACGCAGACGTGTTTGCGCATGGTGATCTACAACGTAAACAGCTTGAACCGTATATCCAAGCACTCAGCAATTATCTGCAGTTAGATGAATCGCTCGAGCAAACCGATCTCGAACCGACATCCTTTGCCGCGTTGAAAGTGCAACCGCAAGCGCGGCTATGTGCTTCCCTCGTAACCCATCATCAAGACCAGGCTGCTATTCTTGCATTGCAGAGTTTTACTCACGATTTGCAAGCACAAGCCGCCTACTTGCTTATGAATCAGTTAATGAGTCCTGTGCTGTTTCACGAACTGCGCACTGAACAACAGCTCGGATACGTTGTTGGGACGACTTATCTTCCCATTCAACAAGTTCCGCATTTATTGTTGTATGTACAATCCAGCCAGTATGACTCAGCGCACTTAAGCACTGCATTAATCCAGTTTATTGAGGATTTTTCGGTACAAATTGAAGCGCTCCAACCCGCTGATTTTGCGCGTGCGCAACAATCAATCCTCGCGCAACTGGTTGAGAAAGACACCAACCTGCGTGTACGAAGTCAGCGACTCTGGAGTTCCATTACTCAAAAAGATCATGATTTCAACCGTTTACATCAATTAGGAATCGCAATAACGAATTGGCAACATTCGACATTCATTCCGTTCGTACAACAGTTGCTGAGCAATGAGGAGCAACAGCTGCTAATCAGCACAATGCCGAAGAACTTTGACACTGACAGCTGAATTGTTTACCTTAAGCAACACATAACAAATAGAAGAGCTGTAGCATAAAAAGCAGCCTTTCATTCGAGGGATAGCGTGCGTCGAACGCCACTACTTCAGGTCATCTTGTGGTGCAGCCTGCTTTTCATAGCGGGTGGCACAGCAGCGCAATCTGTCGCCCCCTATTCAGACTGGCAAGTTGAACTGATTACCTTACGAATGGCGAATCAGCCAGTCAGTGCTCAACAGCTCGATAGTCGTAATCGACCGCAACTCTATAATTCATCAATATTGTATATACCTACGATTGATGCGCCATTCACAATTGAGTTTGGTGCCCCTTATGCACCGCAGCCGCAGCGGTTGTTTTATCGGTATCAGCTTGAGCATGTTGATCGCGATTGGGTAATCACTGATGCCGAGTTTCGACGTGCTACCTACACCAACCTGCCTTTCGGTGACCATCAGTTTATTGTCGAAGCCTCTATTGACGGTGAGAACTGGCAGGGTCGTCGTGTTATTACCTTAGACGTTGCCGTTCCATCGTGGTTGTCGCCTTGGGCGATTACTTTGTATGCACTGCTCAGTTGCTGCATTCTTTTTGGTCTAGCTTTGCTCGTTCGAGCTAAACGACGGACCTTAGTTCAGTTGCGTGATAGTGAAGAGCGACTGAAGTTGAGCCTCTGGGGCAGCGGCGACCAACTATGGGACTGGCATATTCGTGAACAATCTATCCATCGACATAATACCTGGCGGCATCTCACTGAGTTTCCGCAAGATCGACTGCGAGCTGGCGAACGTAGTCCAACGTCGAATATCCATCCACTTGACTTGAAACGGGTTCAACAGCAACTCAGAGACTATTTGGATGGCAAAATAGATACCTTTGAAGTCACTTATCGAGTCAGCAGTGAGAATGGATGGATCTGGGTCCTCGATCGCGGCAAGATCGTTGCTCATGACGAACATCAACAACCCACTCGTATGACGGGAACGTTGAAGGACATTACGCCACTGGTCGCAGCTGAGGAACGGCTCAAAATGCTCGCGACCTCCATAACCAACATATCGGATGGCGTGTGTATTTATGATAACCAGTTTAAATTAATTGAGACTAATCAAAGCTTCACCAAAATCACTGGCTACACTCGTGCCGATATGTTGAACAAGCCACTTCACCTATCGCTGTACAACCCCGAATATCTCGCGCAGATTAAGCGCGTCGTGCAGCAACAGGGTAGTTGGCATGGCGAGATTGAAGACCTTCGCAAAGATGGTACAACTTATCAAATGGAGTTAACACTCGATGCAATTACCGATGACAGTGGCCAGATTGCCCAATACGTTGCGACCTTCTCAGATATTACTGAGCGCAAGAACGCAGAGCGAGAGCTGCGCCGTCTTTCCAATACTGATACCTTGACCGGTTTACCGAATCGTTCTTATTTCCAAGTCAGCCATTCGAATCTAGTACGCAAGCGAATTGCACATGCGTTGTTGATTTTCGACTTGGATGATTTTAAGAAGATTAATGACTCATTAGGTCATGAGGTGGGTGATCACTTACTTATGCAAGTTGCAGAACGAGTGGGTGAAATTGGTCGAGCACAAGACACTTTTTATCGGCTCGGCGGGGATGAGTTCACACTGATTCTTGAAGATACGACCGATCTCCACGACATCACTGAAGCCGCAAATCAAGTCCTTGAAGTGCTCAGTCATCCATTCCACATTAGCGGTCATGACATCGTAGTCAGCAGCTCCATCGGTATCGTGGTTTATCCTAACGATGGCCAGTCCTCACAAGAATTGTTGCAGAATGCTGATACGGCGATGTATCACGCGAAAAGCCGAGGTGGTAATGGCTATCAGTTCTTCAATGAATCGATGAACAAAAATGCGGTTCGTCGCCTGCAGCTCGAGAATCAGCTGCGACAGGCGCTGCGCAATAATCATCTGCAAGTTCACTATCAGCCCAAGGTGAGCTTAAAAACCCATCAGTTTGTCGGCCTCGAGGCACTGGTG
>DASSWH010000050.1:0-27039 GCA_035705175.1 Pseudidiomarina sp. | reverse complement strand
ATATCGCTTCAGGTCGTGAGCAAGTGCTCGATACCGGTATGGGCAAATTTGTGGAGCCGGTGTTCGCACCAGATGGCAAGAGCTTGGTGTATCGGAAAATTCGTGGTGGTTACATCACTGCCGATACCTATGGGTTGAATCCGGGCGTGTACCATATCAGTCTCGAAGGCGATGCAGAGCCACGTTTGTTGAGCGAAAGTGGCTCGCAACCGCAGTTCGGTGATCGCAATGACCGCGTGTTCTTGCTCGCTTATGACGACGGTCCAGCACTGAAGTCGGTTGATATTGAGACCAAAGAACAGCGGACGCTGTATAAATCAGAGCACGCGACTGAATTCCGCGTGTCGCCAGATGGGAAGCATTTGGCGTTTGCCGAGCGCTTTAAAGTGTTCGTCACGCCTTTTGTCGAGCGTGGGTCACCCATTTCGATTAGTCCAAATGACCGTCAATTCCCGGTTCAGCAGCTATCAGTGCGTGCTGGAGAGAACATTTCGTGGACAGCGGATGGCAAGAACCTGTATTGGTCACTTGGCCCCGAACTATATCAAGCATCAGTGGCAGGTTTGTTCGCCATTCCTACGGATGACTCTGAGTTTGCCAAAATTGAGAACGGGCTAGATATCAGTTTTGAAGCGCCAGCAGCCATTCATGATGAAACGGTAGCCTTTGTCGGTGGCCAGGTCATTACCATGAATGGGGAACAGGTGATTGAGAGTGGTACCGTTGTGGTGCGCGGCAATAAGATTGTTGCGGTCGGTGCTTCAGATGAAGTAGACGTGCCAGCTGGCGCGACGGTTATCGATACGACCAGCAAAACCGTGATGCCAGGGTTGTTTGATGGGCATGCGCACGGTCCACAAGGTGATAATGAAATTATTCCAGAGCAGAACTGGAAAGTGTATGCCTCTATGGCCTTTGGGGTGACCTCAATTCACGATCCATCGAATGACACTACCGAAATTTTTGCAGCCAGTGAACTGCAGAAAGCCGGGTTGATTGCGGCACCTCGAACGTTCTCAACAGGTACCATTTTGTATGGTGCGAATGGACCCGGATATACCGCGCATGTGGATGATTTGGAAGATGCGAAGTTCCATTTGGAGCGGTTGCAAAAAGTGGGTGCATTCTCGGTGAAGAGTTACAACCAACCGCGCCGTAATCAACGCCAACAAATTGTGCAGGCAGGACGCGAGCTTGGCATGATGGTTGTACCTGAAGGTGGCTCCTTGTTGCAACACAACCTGAGTATGGTTGTTGATGGTCACACCACCATCGAACACTCCATTCCCGTGGCTGAAATCTACAATGATATCGAGCAACTCTGGGCGCAAACTGACGTTGCCTACACACCAACACTGGGTGTGGCTTATGGCGGAATTTGGGGTGAGAACTACTGGTATGCTGAAACCGATGTGTGGAAGCATCCAAAGCTCTCGAAGTTTGTCCCACAAGAGGCTGTAGTTGGCCAAGCGATGCGTCGTGAAAAAGCGCCTCACAACCATTACAACCACATCAATAACGCCAGCGTTGCCGACCGTTTAGGGGATGCTGGTGTGACTGTGGTAGCAGGCTCGCACGGTCAGCGTGAAGGTTTAGCGCAGCATTGGGAGATCTGGATGATGGCGCAAGGTGGCATGTCACCACTGGAAGCGCTTGCCACCAGTACCATTAATCCTGCGCGTGAGTTCGGTATGGATCAATATATCGGCTCGATTGAGACGGGTAAGCTGGCGGATATTATTGTGATTGATGGTGATCCATTGACGGATATTCGGGTCACTGATCGTGTCACGCACACCATGGTGAATGGCCGTTTGTATGACGCTACGACCATGAATCAGTTGGTGCCGAGCGCGCCTGAGCGTGCCCCCTTCTTCTGGGAAAGCAACTAGCGTCAGACTAAGGTCGCACGGAACTTCACTGTACTTTTCAGGGAAGCAAATTATAATCCCGCTATATTCTTATAGCGGGATTTATGTTTTCTATGAATAACATAAAAGATATCGACCTCAATTTACTGGTCTATTTAGATGTACTGCTGCGCGAACGTAATGTTACCAAAGCCGCAGCGCAACTAAATATTACGCAGCCTGCTATGAGTAATGGCCTGAAACGTTTGCGTAACTTATTGAACGATCCAATTTTGGTGCGCACTAGTGAGGGTATGTTACCGACGGAGCGCGCACTGGCTATGCAAGATTCCGTCCGTGGTATTTTGTATTCGGTGGAAGAGATGGTGCAGCCAGCTCGTGAATTTGTGCCGGCTTCCACGGACCGTGTATTCCGAATTATGGCGTCTGACTATGCCGCGTCGACGCTCGTACCGCCATTATTGGAAAAGTTGAAGCAACAAGCCCCCGCAGTCACCCTTGATATCATGACTCCGAGTGATATTAGCTTTCATGATGTAGAAAACGGAAAGGTCGATTTGGCGATTAACCGCTTTGAGAAACTGCCACAGTCGTTCCATCAAAAAGCGCTATGGGAAGATGACTTCTCGTGTTTGATTCAGCGCGACCACCCCTTGCTCAAAGACTATTCATTGGAAAACTATCTGCGCTATGAACACGTGTGGGTCAGCAAAACGGGCTTCGGTGTGGGTGTGGGGATGGATCCGCATGACGTGCAAAAACTCGGCTGGGTTGATGAAGCGCTCGGTGAACTGGGCCACAAGCGAGATATTCGTGTGTTTACGCGGAATTACCATGTCGCCATGCACTTGGCTAGGCAGGGGTTGATTGCGACGTTACCGACTCGTGCGGCGAAGCTCTATCAAGATGATCCTGAGCTGGTGATGAAAAAGCCACCGTTTGCCATTCCAGATTTGGATTTGCAGATGATTTGGAGCCCGTTGCTTCAGCATGACGCTGGGCATCGTTGGTTCCGTCAATTGATTGCCGATACCGCAGATTTCGGCGCCTCCTAACGGAGACGCCGATAACTTGCTTTATGCCGTCCGCGTGGCTAACGCGGGGCTAATTTGTGAAGCCTTACGCGCTGGACCAAAAACGGCCGCCTGCCCAACGACCCACAGAATGACCATCGCTACCGGAATGTAGTACCAGCCAATCCGCGGCAAACTAAAGGCATCCACCAGCCAGATATTCAAAGCAATACTCGAACCGACACCAAGCACTAAGCCAACGCTAGTGACGAGGAAGTTCTCGAGCATGAAGTGCTTCATAATATCGAAGCGACTCGCACCTAGCGCCCGCCGAGTACCAATCTGTTTGCGACGACGATTCACGCTGAAGGTCACCATGCCAACAATACCCAATGCCGTAATGATGGTCAGAATAATGACGATAATCCACAGGATGGTCTGCAGTGCAGAATAGCTACGATAGCTATCGTCACGCGTTTCTTCCATGGTGCGAACGTTGCGAATCAAGCGGCCACGATCCTCGGCGACAAGCATTTCTTCGACTGCTTTCATCATCCGATCCCGCTGTCCCGGTTCGGTGCGAATGAAATAGCGTGATGAACGAAATTCGGTACGCTGCGGTACTAACATGACCCGTTCAACACCACTCCAGCCCACCCAGGGCGCTTGCAGTTGATCAATGACACCGGTAATGGTCATCGGCTCATCCCCAGCAATATAGGTCGTTTGACCGATCGCCTGCGCTGGCGTTAGATCGGGGAACAGTTCCTTTGCCATCGCCTCAGTCACGATAATGTTTTGCGGCCACCCCTGTTCATTGCGTTGCCGGTAGGTAATTTCAGTTGGATTGAAATTTTCACCTGCAATCAAGTTCACACCAAATGCATCAATGCCATGATCATCCACAAAGTAAACCGCAACGCCAACGGACGGCTTGTCGTCACCAGGCTCGGTTTGCAGACCCATTGACCAGCCGCCACCGCTCAATGGAATCGCATTGATTTGGGTGACATCAACAATGCCGGGTAGAGCACGGATATTGCGCAAGTCTTCCTCGACGACTGCGCGCTCGTTAAAGTTTTCCGCATAGCCATTGCTGGATAGATAAAACTGATTCGCCTCATCCAAGCCCGAGGGCCGCGCCATCATGCTGCTGCGGTTTTCAATCATATGGATTGCATTGACCATAATGGTCATGGTTAACGCGATTTGCAGTGCCAATAAAAATGCGCCGACTTTATTGCGCAATAAGGCACGAAAAATAGGACCTAATTCACTCATGTTCGTCTCCTTATTGCGACTTCAGTTGACCAGCGGGCGCTACCGAGCAAGCTCGCCAAGTTGGGTAGAGTCCGGCCAGAATGGTGCTAACAATAGCCAACACAATGGCAAAGCCAACCATGGTGAGATCGAGTTCATTCAGACCCTCGGTCATATCACCGTACAAGCCACCAATCCCTTGCAGGCCGAACCATGCGAGCACCAGTCCCAACAGACCACCAGCGATGCCGATCATGGCGCTTTCGACCGTGTATTGCAGGAACAGGTCACGGCGACTGGCTCCCACTGCGCGACGCAGCGCAATTTCGCCACTACGCCCCAAGAATTTAGCAAGTAATAGAGCGACCGTATTGAGCAGACAGACCACTAGGAACATAATGGCCATGTACATCATCATAATGGCGTCTTCAGCGACGACTTCGCGATACTCCATCCAGTCCATAACGTCCATCAGACGGTTATTCAAAGGACGCTCGAAACGGCCCAGCTTCTTCTGCTCCGTCACATAGTTGTTGAGGAAGGCGAGGTAGCTATCCGCATCTTTAGGGTCTTCAAATTCGACCCAGAACTGACTGTTCACACACTCCGAGCGTAAGAACGCTGAGAATGTTTCTTCACCAACCGGCTTCCAGCAGTTGTTATTGCCGTTCAGTGGCAGTTCTAACGGTTCTTTTAATGACCAGGGTACGAAGACTTCTTCGACTTCGTTAAAGGGGCCTGTCGAGACGTCATAGAATTTTGGCCGTGGTTGCCAATCATTGAGCACCCCCACGACGCGGAACGCTCTGCCGCCCATCACGACGGTTTCACCGACCGAATTCTCACCCCCAAACAATTGGTCGTTGGTTGCTTTGCTGAGTACCACGACCAAGTTTTGGCTGTTGTCATCATCGGCAGTCCAGCCGCGACCATATAAAAAAGGTACATCAAACATTGGGAAGAAATCAGCTGAAGTGGCTCGCCCCGATGCGATAAAGGGTTTTTGCTCTGCTTGGCTGGGTTCAATCACAAAACTAGTGCCACCCATTGCGGCTTGGCGAAAAGCTCGACCCTCTTGCAATAGATTGGTGGCATCAAGCCAAGTGACTTGGTCAGGTGGCTCATTCGGTTCCTCGTAGGGCTGATTCGGTGACCAGTTGTCGAGCTGAACGTGAAATAAGCGCTCGCTCTTTTGCGGAATGGGGTCCGACGACATCATGTAATTGACCGTGATGGTCGTCATCGCCGCGCCGATACCAAGCCCGATAGCCGCAACCATCAATCCGGTTAGCAGAATATTCTTGCGTAAGCTCAAGAGCGCAAGTCTCACATAGTAACTAAACATGAGGTGCCTCGCTTAACCGACCTGAGCTGTTTTGTGCAGTAATTCGACGATATCTTCTTCTTTCCCCACTTCCGACACTTGCCCATCGCGCACGAAAATATTACGACCAGCGCGTTTCGCGAGCATCGGATCGTGGGTCACCATAATGATGGTCGTGCCTTGCTGATTAATTTCTTGCATCAAATCCAGCACGCTCGTCGCCATCTGACTATCGAGGTTACCGGTCGGCTCATCCGCTAACAGAAAACGCGGCTGTCCAGCCAATGCTCGCGCAATCGCGACCCGTTGTTGCTGACCACCAGACAGTTGCGCCGGTAAATGTTTCATCCGACTGGCTAAACCAACCACTTCCAAGGCCTCTTCGATACGACGTTTGCGTTCTGCGGCTTTAAAGCCACGATAGCGCAAGGGCACATCCACATTATCGAATAAGTTTAAGTCGGGCAGTAAGTTGAAGCTTTGGAAGATAAAACCGATTTTTTCGTTCCGCAACCGCGCCAGTTGGGTGTCATTCATGCCTTTGACGCTTTGCCCATCGAGTAGGTAATCACCACCATCAAAGGTCTCAAGCAGTCCTGCTACGTTCAAGAAAGTAGTTTTGCCAGAGCCTGACGGACCCGTGACCGCAACAAAATCACCTTCTTCTACTTCGAGGTTAAAATCGCGCAGCGCATGAGTTTCGATCATCTCGGTTTTGAATATTTTGCGAATATTGTGCATACGTAACATAAGTTGTTCTCTTTTTAGTCGGTGATGCGGACCGTGTCGGCGTCACCGAACGGCTCTATGCTAGAAATAATAATTTGGTCGCCGGCGTTCAGGCCGCCAATCACTTCCACGGAACTGAGGCTCGTGACACCGGTTTCAATCGGGGTACGGAAGGCAAGCCCATCGCGCACGACGTATGCGATGCGGCCACCACCGGTCTCAAGAAATTGGCCACGACTGACCTGCAAGACATTCGGCTTTTCGTCCAAAATAATGCGTGTGGTTAAACGTTGATTTTGGCGTAATGCAGGTGGCATTTCGTCCATAAAGCGCACGTTACCAATGACCTGGTTGTCACGGATTTCTGGTGAAATGGAGACCAGTTGTGCCTGATACAGCGTGCCGTTGTAACTCACTTCAGCGGCCATACCGATAGCCAGACTATCCGCATAGCTCTCTGGAATCGCAAGCTCAACTTCAAAGGCGGTCAGGTCAACCACATTGAGAACCGGTTGATTGCGGCCCACCTGATTTTTCTGATCCAGTTCTAAGTTGCCAACGAGACCATTCACTGGGGAAAGAATATTTAATGCTGTGACTTGCCGAGCAAGATCTTCAGCAAGAGCAGTTTGACGGTCGACTTCCAATTGCCGCGTTTGCAGCTCAAAAACTTGCGTTTCGGCTTCAAGTTTTGCATCAGCAACGGCATGTTCATACACTAAACGAGCATTTTCGAGATCGTCTTGCGCTTTTTCATAATCGATTTGGCTGATGGCACGTGCCGCCCACGCTTCGTCTGCGCGCCGTTTCTCGCGCTCAGCGGCAGTGAAGGTTACGCGTGCCATATCAATGTCGCGTTGCGCTTCAAGTTCGGCTTTGCGCGTCTGAATTTCTTGACGTTGGAAGGCTACTCGCGCGCTGTCTAAAGACGCTTGCTCTTGTTCATAGCGACTCTTTAACTCTGGGCTATCAATCGTGACTAATAGTTGGCCTAGTGTGACTTCATCACCCGCATCGACGTGATAGGTCACGGTACCCTCGGCAGGGCTATACAGCGTTGGACTCACTGCTGCAATAACTCGGCCTTGAATGGAGACATCGCGAACCAGGTCACCTTGCGTGACGGTAGCAATAAGAATTCTATCCATCGGTAACGACGCTTCCGCTTGTGACCAATCGCTCACAATTGGAAACGCTAATACGAGCAGCGCAACAGCCACAGCTCCACTTAGCCACAGCCCCCACCGGCGTGACTTCTGTACCTCGCGAACCACATCTTGGCCGCTGGTATCTGCAATTTTTATCACTGAATAATTCTCTCTTGTTGTAGTGTTCGGATTCAGCTCATGCTTCAATGAAGCTGAGGGTATAGTCGCACTGGCTGTATAAAAGGTTTACTACTGGGTTGTAAATAGTTAAGGGCGCTTGTAAGTAATTGTGACGATAGACATACATTCAAGAGACGCAGAGCAATTAGCGCAGGAAATACTGCTGGGCTTTCAGCGTCACTATGATCGCTTTTCGCAGATCACGGCGCAGGCGCGGCAGCGTTTTGCTGATGGTGCATGGTTGGCGGGCCAACAAGCGGCCGCGGCACGGATTCATTTTTATGATGAGCGCGTGAAAGAGACCACTGAGCATTTGCGCGAGCAAACGCACGGTGTGCTCAATGAAGAGCTGTGGCGATTGGTGCGGCTGCACTATCAGGCCTTACTTCAGTTTCACCCGCAAGCTGAACTCGCAGAGACATTCTATAACTCAGTGTTTTGCAATCTATTTCATCGCCGCTATTTTCATAATTCCTACATATTTGTCGAATCGACGCTGGCGCGTACCCTACCTTTGGCCGTTGAAACCGAGTATCGCTCGTACTTCCCGGTGGCCGAGGGATTAGCTCGATGTTTACTACAAATTGTTGAAACTGCTGATTTTGCTGCACCATTTGCTGATCTCAAACGCGATTTACGACAGTTGCAAGTTGCTTTCCAAGAACAAGCGCTATCGGTCGATCTGCAACCCGAACAGAGTCGCATCGATGTGTTAAAAGCGCCGTTTTATCGCAATAAGGCGGCCTATATTGTTGGCAGGTTGGTGACGACAACGGCGACCTATCCATTCATCGTACCTGTATTGCGTTCGAAGCAGGGGCTCCTCTATATCGATGCTTTGATCACTGATCGTGATCACATGGCCATTATATTTGGATTTGCACGCACTTATTTTATGGTGCAGAGCCGCGCGCCATCAGCATTGGTGCGGTTTTTGAAAGATGTGATGCCCAATAAAACGCTCGCCGAACTCTACTCAGCCATCGGTTTGCACAAACAAAGTAAGACCGAATTCTATCGCGAGTTTTTGCAGCACCTCGACAGTAGTGTAGATCAACTGGTTCCAGCCGCGGGCATTAAAGGGATGGTAATGACTGTATTCACGCTCCCTTCGTTTCCCTATGTATTCAAGGTCATCAAAGATGTATTCGGTGGCAATAAAAGTATGGACCGGGCTACGGTAATTGACCGCTATCGACTGGTGAAGCGACATGACCGAGCAGGGCGCATGGCGGATACCTATGAGTTTGCCAACGTTGCGATACCGTTGTTGCGCATCAGCCCAGAGTTACTGGAGGAGTTGCAGTCGACGGTGGCGGGAAGTTTGAAAATAGATGGTGACTATTTGATCATCCGTCACTTGTTTGTGGAACGTCGCATGATTCCGTTAAATTTGTTCTTGGAAACGGCTAGTTCAGATGAAATTAATGGGGTGATGAGAGATTACGGGCAAGCGATTAAAGATATGATTGCCGCGAACATTTTTCCCGGTGACATGCTACTGAAGAACTTTGGTTTAACCCGACAACGGCGAGTGGTGTTCTATGATTATGATGAGGTTCGCTACTTAACGGATATGAATTTTCGCCCTCTGCCTCGTGCGCAGACCGCCGACGAACAGATGGCCGCAGAACCGTGGTATGCGGTCGGGCCGGATGATATGTTCCCCGAACAACTGCCCGTATTTGCGGTGCCGCAACCGAAGTTACGGCAAGCATTGATGCGGTTTCATGCCGACTTGGCGACACCAGAATTCTGGCAACGCCAGCAACAAAATATTCAACAGGGGATAGTGAGTGATGTCTTTCCCTACCCCGAGTCATTGCGGTTTATTAACCAAACACCTCAAACAGGCTAGCGTTCAACCATAAGTGTGCATAGATGGATGCAATATAACCCATCAGAATGACTGGCGCCCATTTCAAATGCGAAGCGAAGGTATAGTAGCCTCGAGCCTGCCCCATTAATGCAACCCCAGCCGCTGAACCTATGGATAACAAGCTACCACCTGTCCCTGCAGTGAGCGTGACGAGCAACCATTGACCATGCGACATGTCCGGCTGCATCGAGAGTACCGCGAACATGACCGGTATATTGTCAATGACAGCGGAAATGAGACCTAAAGTCACGTTTGCCATTGTCGGATCACCACTACCGTACAATGTTTCCGAAAGCAAGGCTAAGTAGCCCATAAAGCCCAGGCCGCCGACACAGATGACGATACCGTAAAAGAACAATAACGTGTCCCACTCGGCCCGCGAAACCCGACTGAATACGTCAAAGGGCACTACACCGCCCAAGCGTTCAAGTTTCTTCATATCTCCGGCGCGTTCGGCCATCGCGCGCTTGCGCGCCAACGAGCCAGGCAAGGTCATCCTGAGGAAATAGCCAAAGAACTGCAAATAACCCAAGCCCATCATCATGCCGAGTACCGGTGGTAAATGCAGCCACATATGGCAGGCTACGGCAGTGGCTATGGTAAACAAAAACAATAGAGTAATGCGGATCGCACCGCGTTTGAGTTCGACATCCTCATGCACTGCCGCTGGCTTCCGGTTCTCAATAAAGAAACTCATAATCAGTGCCGGAACAAGATAATTCAGCACCGATGGAATGAATAACACGAGGAATTCTTGAAATTCGATAATGCCCGCCTGCCACACCATCAATGTGGTGATGTCACCGAACGGGCTGAATGCGCCGCCAGCATTTGCAGCAATAACGATGCTGATACAACACATGCTGATAAACTTCTTATCACCATCTGCGACTTTCATAATAACAGCGCACATGAGTAGCGCCGTGGTGAGGTTGTCCGCAACCGGAGAGATGAAAAATGCAAGCCAGCCCGACAACCAGAATAACTGACGATAGCTAAAACCTTTTTGAATCATCCATGAGCGCAAGCCATCAAACAGGCGGCGTTCTTCCATCGCGTTGATATAGGTCATGGCGACCAAGAGGAACAGCATCAGCTCGGCAAATTCAAGCAGGTTGTGGCGAAACGCGGTCTCGGCAACGCCCGGTAGACCTTGGTCAACATAAACCCAGCCAATCATCATCCAAATCAAACCAGCCGCAACAAGCACTGGTTTTGATTTGCGCATATGTAGATGCTCTTCACCCATAACCAGTAAGTAGGCAATGGTAAAAATGACGATAGCGGTGATGCCGACGGTGGTGCCGGTGAGATCGAGTTGCCCGCTAGCAGCAAAAGCTGCAGGTGCTGCGAAGCAACTGAGTAAAATGGTGATAACAGCAAGCCACATGGTGGGAGAATCCTTTAACCGAGATACCTATTTTTGACGCGCGCATCCTACCACAAAAAAAGCCGCTGATTGCAGCGAATCAACGGCTTTTTAGCACTTTTGTGACATTCCTCAATAAAATCTACGCAGAGGTCTTAAATTGGTCTTCTTCGGTCGAGCCAGTGAGCGCTGTAACCGAAGATTTGCCGCCCTGGATGACGTTGGTTACATCATCAAAGTAGCCCGTTCCAACTTCTTGTTGGTGCGCTACAAAGGTATAGCCTTTCTCAGCGGCTGCGAACTCTTGCTGCTGCAGTTTGACGTAGGCTGACATATCGTTACGCGCATAGTCATGAGCCAACTCAAACATGTGGTACCACATATTATGCACACCGGCTAAGGTGATGAACTGGAACTTATAGCCCATTGCCGCCAGCTCTTTCTGGAATTTGGCAATAGTGGCGTCATCGAGATTCCGTTTCCAGTTGAATGATGGAGAACAGTTGTAAGCGAGCAATTTGCCAGGATACTTGGCATGAATGGCTTCGGCAAACTGACGTGCTTCATCTAAGTCGGGTTTGGCGGTTTCACACCACAACAAATCCGCAAATGGCGCATAGGCAAGCCCGCGCGAAATCGCTTGATCGATACCTGCATTGACGCGATAGAAACCCTCTGCGGTGCGCTCCCCGGTGCAGAATGGATGATCGTTTGGATCAACGTCTGATGTCAGCAAGTCAGCTGCGTTGGCATCGGTACGCGCCAAGATCAGCGTCGGTACACCCGCTACATCAGCAGCGAGTCGAGCAGCAATCAGCTTCTGCACTGCTTCTTGAGTCGGTACTAAGACCTTACCACCCATGTGTCCGCATTTTTTGACCGACGCCAGTTGATCTTCAAAGTGCACACCGGCTGCCCCGGCGCGAATCATACTAAGCATCAATTCGTACGCATTCAGAACACCTCCAAAACCGGCTTCGGCGTCCGCGACAATAGGTGCAAAGTAGTCGATGTAGCCCGGCTGGTCTGGTGCTAAGCCTTTCGACCACTGAATTTGGTCAGCACGCGCGAATGAGTTATTGATACGCTCAACCACAGTTGGAACGGAGTCTACTGGATACAAACTTTGGTCCGGATACATACCCATTGCGCTGTTGTTATCCGCCGCAACTTGCCAGCCTGATAGGTAAATAGCCTGTAATCCAGCTTTGACTTGTTGCACCGCTTGCCCACCGGTCAGTGCGCCAAGGGCATTCACATAATTTTTGCCAAATTTAGCTTCGGCGCCGCCGTTGACCAGTTGCCAGAGCTTGTCAGCGCCGTTTTGCGCGTAGGTGTATTCCGGTTGTACGCTGCCCCGTAAGCGCACGACATCAAGCGCAGAGTAGGTGCGTTGGACCTGCTGCCAGCGTGGATTGGTATCCCAATCTTGTTGCAAAATTTTCGCGGCTTCAGCTTGTTGAATGGGTATGGTTGTCATGGTCGTTGTCCTGTTGTTCCGTCGTTATGAGAAGTGATGAATTAATCGAGTAGCTCGTAGCCGGGTAAGGTCAGAAAATCGACCAGCTCGTCTGCGGTGGTGATCTGCGCAAGCAACTGCTGCGCGGCATCAAATTTTTCGGTTTGCCAGCGCTCAAGACCAACCTCTTGTTGCACCACTTGAGCTTCTTCTTCGAGATATTGCAAAAAGAGGGCGCGGGTAACGGTTTCACCGTTATTCAGAGTTTGTTCATGCCGAATCCATTGCCAAATCGAGGTCCGAGAAATCTCTGCAGTCGCAGCATCTTCCATCAGCCCGTAAATGGGGACACAACCCTTGCCGCAGATCCACGCAGCGATGTATTGCAATGCCACGCGAATGTTGGTGCGCATGCCCGCTTCAGTGCGCTCGCCTGAGCTTGGTTCCAATAGATGTTGTGCCAGAATGGGAGCATCGTCTTGACGCGTTACGTGCAGTTGATTGTTTCCGTCTAAGCCCTTTACAAATATTTCACGAACGGTTTCAGCGAGTCCCGGATGCGCAATCCAAGTACCATCGTGCCCGTTGTCTTTTTCCAATTGCTTGTCGGCCCGTACTTTCGCCAGAATCTTTTCATTCTCGTCGGCATCTTTGCTCGGAATAAACGCAGCCATACCACCCATAGCTAGCGCACCTCGTTGGTGGCACGTGCGCACCAATAAGCGCGAATAGGCGTTCAAGAAAGGTTGATTCATGGTCACGACTTGACGGTCTGGCAACACCCTGTCGGCATGGTTTTTCAGTGTTTTGATATAGCTGAATATATAGTCCCAACGACCGCAATTCAGTGCAGCGATGTGGTCGCGCATGGCGTGCAGAATTTCGTGCATTTGGAATACGGCCGGTAAGGTTTCAATCAACACGGTGGCGCGAATACTACTGCGTGGTTGTGCAAAATAGTCTTCACTGAAGGTAAACACATCAGCCCACCAAGCGGCTTCGCTGCCATGCTCTAACTTCGGTAAATAAAAGTACGTTCCGGTGCCCCGCTCGGCGCGGTGCTGATGATTTAAGGCGAAGTACAAAGCAAAGTCGAACAATGCGCCAGGGATGACTTCACCGTCTACTAAGACGTGCTTTTCCGGTAAATGCAGGCCACGCACACGGGCGATTAACAATACATGCTTTTGCTTCAGTTCATAGTATTTGCCGGAACTTGGGTCGGTGTAGTCAATATCGAGGCGATTCGCGTCATGCAGATTGATCTGCCCTTGCAATAGCCCGTCCCAAGTTGGCGACTGAGAGTCTTCAAAGTCAGCCATGTAGCAATCTACATTGGCGTTTAGCGCATTAATCACCATTTTCCGATCAACTGGACCGGTGATTTCGAGACGCCGCTTTTGCAGGTCTTTCGGCAAAGGTGCAACGGACCAATCACCATCACGTATAGTTTGGGTAGCGGGATCAAAGTCGGGGAGGGCTCCCTTATCGATTTCTGCTTGACGCTGATCTCGAGCAGCCAATAGCTCGTTCAAGCGTGGTCGAAAGGTTCGAACTAGCGTCACTAAAAACTCTTGAACCTCTGGCGTAATTAGCGCTTGAGCTTCACCCGTTAAAGCAGGCATAGTGAGACCATCAGCAGCGGTTGTTCCGTTCATAATTCACCCGATTGTTATAAATTGGTTTATTAGATTCCTTGATTCACAGACTAGATCGGGTTGCTAATATTCCGCTAATTTATATGTTGGATTGTGAGCATTCATTAAAATAATAAAGAGGTTGAGTATGCGATTACTTCCCATAATGGGCTTGCTGGCTGGTGCTTTGCTATCTTTCAGCGCAACAGCACCCGTACAGGCTCACACTGATTCTGAGCGTGATGCTATCGAGCCGTTGTCTTTGGAAGCGCGCGGTTTGCTGATCGATGATTGGATGGAGCAGCGAATCGAGTCGGTATTGCCGGACTTAATGCGCCGGACCGGTATCGATATGTGGATTTTAATCAGTCGTGAAAACAACGAAGATCCGACCTTGCTGACCATGCTTCCCAGCGACTGGTTTAAAGCCCGTCGCCGGACCATTCTCGTATTGACGGATCGTGGCATTGTAGATGGCGTCGATCGAGGTGTGGAGGCATTAGCTGTTGCACGGTACGACGTGGGCACATTATTCAAAAAGGCTTGGGAGCCAGAAACGCAGCCCGATCAGTGGGCACGGTTGGTCGAAATTATTACAGAGCGAAACCCCGCAACCATTGGCCTCAATCAGTCTGATTTCTTTGCTCAGGCCGATGGTTTGGTAGCAACCGACAAAGAGCAGTTCCTGGCGGCGTTGCCGGCAACATACGAAGAGCGTATTGTCAGTGCTGAGAAACTGGCAATTGGCTGGTTGGAGACGCGGATTCGGGACGAAATTGACTTTTATCGTGTCGCAACCAAATACGCCACGCAAGTGATTGAGCAAGGCTTCTCAGATGCCGTTATTGAGCCGGGCAAAACTCACACGAGTGATGTGGAGTGGTGGATGCTGGAGCGGATTAAAGGTGCTGGCTTAGATGCTTGGTTCCCGCCAACCGTCACTTTACAACGACAGGGCGGTGCAAACCCGCGTATGACTGGCGTGATTGAACGAGGGGATTTGCTACATGTTGATATTGGTGTGACCTATTTACGCCTGAATACCGACACGCAGCGGCATGCCTATGTGTTGCGCGAGGGCGAAACCGAAGCGCCGGCATCATTGCAGCAAGCGTTGCGCAACGGCAATCAATTGCAGGATATTCTGACCAGTAACTTTGTGACCGGCCAGAGCGGTAATGAGATTCTGTTGAAGAGTCTGAAAGAAGCGCGTGAGGCGGGCTTACGACCATCCATTTATAGCCATCCAATTGGCTACTATGGTCATGGCTCCGGTCCAACTATTGGTATGTGGGACAAACAGGAAGCGATTCCGGTGAATGGCGATTATCCACTGTACCCGATGACTGCGCACTCAATTGAATTGAACAACACCACCTACAGTGACGACTGGCAGCAGGACGTGGTGATTCAGTTGGAGGAGAGTTCTTGGTTCGATGGCCAAAACGTTGATTACTTATTTGGCCGCCAAACCGAGTTTTACTTAGTCCGCGATTGAGCCTTTTTATGCACGATGGCTTGGTATAGCGAGCGTGGTAAGAAACGTTTCATATACCAAGCCGTTCGTCCCTCGCGATGCGGGAGCGCATGGAGCTTACCAGCGTCGACTGCTTGCCATGCCATCTTCGCAACATCCGCTGCATTGAGCTTGCTGGATGCCATCCATTTATCTACTTTCTTATCCATGTCCGGTACCGATGAGCGCATACCTTGGGCTAAGTTCGTTTTGAAGAATGACGGACACAGCACGGTAACGCCAATATTATTGGGTTTGAGCTCATTGTGGAGGGTTTCGGAGAGACTGACTACAGCAGCTTTGGTGGCGTTATACGATGATGCATTGGGCATATCCAACAGCCCAGCCAGCGACGCTACATTCAGGAAGTAGCCCTGGCCTTGTTCCTGCATAATCGGTGTAAATACCTTACAACCACGTACCACCCCGAGTAGGTTGATATCAATGATCCATTGCCAGTCGCTCATCGAGGTTTCGGTAATGGGTCCGACTTGAGCCACACCCGCATTATTCACCACGATATCTACGCCACCCCAGCGCGATTGTAATTCCTTAGCAACGGTTTCAAGATCGCTGATGCGAGTGACATCACAAGGCATGAAGAAGGCGTCCGATTGTAATCGTTGCAAACTCTCTAAGACCGCTTCGCCGCGCTCCGTATCACGGTCTCCGATACAAACTTTCCAGCCTCGGGTAGCTGCTTCTTGGGCGAGTGCAAAGCCTAATCCACTCGCGCCACCCGTTATAAAAACACGCTTGATTTGCATATCAGAATCCTACTAGCGCAATTCATGAGTCACGCGGTCACGTCCCTCACGCTTGCTGGTATAGAGTAATTGATCGACCCGAATCATCAAGTCGGTATAAGTGAGATTGAAGTCTTTCTCGACGCTCAGTAAACCTGCGCTGACCGTCATCGGAATAATAGTCCCATCGACAATACAGCTGCGCGTCAATGCGGAGCGGAATTGCTCTAAACGCTCCAACAAACTGCCACTCGAAGCAGTGCTGACAACGGCAAACTCTTCGCCACCATAACGACTGACCAGTTCTTCTTCGTGGTTAAAGAAGCGTTGAAGTTCTTTGGCTACTGATACGATACATTCATCACCAATCGGATGCCCCATGGAATCATTGATATCTTTGAAGTTATCAATATCCATCAACAGCATGTGCACGGGCTGCTGTTTCATACAGCGTTTGCTGTAGAGCTTACGCGTGAGTTCATCGAACGTACGACGGTTGAGTAGCTCGGTGAGGCCATCCTCTTGCGAGAGTTGGTGAAGTCGTTTATTGAGTGCCTCAAGTTCCTGTGTTTTGTCTTGAACTTGCTGCTTGAGCTGACGGTTGAAGTCGAGCATCAGGCGCCGTGCTTTGGATAGTTGTCCAGAGATTGCTTTTAATTCGGTCGTCATGCCCTCACTTTTCTCCAAATCCTCAACAGAAGCATCGGAGGTCATATGATCGACTAACGTTTCTAAGGGGCGCGTCATATCGCGAGAGAATTTGTTGGTCACGAGCAGGAAGAGGGCGGTGACGCCGAACAACGAGAATAGAAATACCAAGAGGTTGTCCATGAACACTTGGGTAATCTGTTGTGGCCGCGACATCACGTAAATATTCCAGCCATAATTATTGCTGGCATTTGCAATCAGATAGTTACGACTATTCAAGCGTGTCATATTGATAGCGCGAGTGTAGACATTGTGCGCTGCAGTTGGAGTGTAGACGTCGTAAACTGCTAGGTTGGTTGGTTCAGACGCATATACGACTCGATTGTAGATATCAGTAATCACCAGCAGCTGATTGTTGAGACCAATATCTTGGCGTTCTTCTAAGGAAGACAGCTTCGGTAAATTTAGCGAACCCTCGGCGACTCCTACGACTTGCCCATCACGAATAATCGGCGAGCTTACCGCAATGATCGTGTCGGCTCCAAAGCCACGTCCGATAAACACGCTCGAAACGAACGGCGATTTATTCTCGACTGCGCGGCGAAAGTAATCACGGTCGCTAACATTCAACTCTTCGAGAGGTTGACTACGAATCGTTTCAAAAAATGATTCAGGCGCACCATGAGTAATATATCCATCAGCACTCGCGATCAGCATCGTTAAAAAACTTGGATAGTTTAATTGGGTTCGAGTCAGAATGGCTTGATGTTCATTTCGATCCGTTATGGCCAAGGTATCGGAGAGTTGCTTCACAACACGTTCATGTTCAGCGATGAGGTCGCGTGTAATCAATCGCGCGTTGTTAGCCTTACGATACAGGTCACCAACAATCTGTTCTTCTGCTTGCTTGGCGCCACGCGCAGTCAGAATTAGTGCAATGATCAGCGACGGAATCATGATGCTAATGAACGACAAATAAAAGATGCGCCCAAACAGAGTCGGGGCGACCGGTGGGCGTGACACAAACCGCCATGACATGGGTAGGATGTGATAAATGGTTGAGGCCATGGCCGTGTAAAGAATGCCATTGAGCATCAACTTGACCAGTACTAACACCATAAAATCAGTCGGCAGGCTATCTGCGCTTTCCAAATAGATATAGGAAATCGGCGCGCCTATGACCAACCAATAAATAAAATTACTGAGTAAAAAGGACAAGCCGCGGCGGTTGAGCCATATCATGACCACCAGTTCGAGCGACAAGGTCACAAAGAAAAAGGCATTGCTCGTTTCGACATAGAGCCCCGCGGTTGAAATAATGCCGGCTATCAACGCTGCTGGTAACCCGCGCGTCATTAAAGCGAGGATCACAAACATTTGGCCAACATGAAGCGTCACCAAGCCATATAAAGGCAGTGAGAAAAAAGCGTTCATGAATGCCGCTGGAATTCCGTACAGCGCACCAAGTGCCACAGCGGAGTGGAGGATATTCGTTTGTTTCAACCTGCAGTACGCCTGATTCTATCCGTGATTGTGAGTTGTCTTGAGATTACCACAATTTAATTTCAATTGACTACGATGTACCAAATTTATTAACGCGAAAATCTAACAAAGGATTAGGATCAATTACTGATTACGCATAGCCACTGCAGCGTGATGTTGAATTTTTCTCAATGCGTGGTAAATCTCGCCAAGAAATGCGTGTTTTGAATCAACATGCGTCCCCGGCTACTTCTATAAATCTATAAAATACAATTAGTTACAAATATGGCCTGATAATTGCTTACAGAATATATATAAAGTACATATGTTTAGATCAATCTATACTAATCAAATAACGAAATGATGAGATAAGGAATTCGGCATGGCTATCGATACCAGTGGTGTGAAATTAGAAGATCGTCCAATTGCACAAGTGCGTGAAGAGGTGATTGATCAATTGATTATGAATTACAGTCACAATGTGATTTCTGCAGAGGCATTTGAGCGACGGTTGGATGAAGCTACAAACTCTGATGATCATCATGTGCTGGTTAAATTGGTGGCTGATTTATCACTCAAACCTGACAACGCTTATCAAGAGCAACGCGAACGTTCATTTACACCCAATTACGATTCATCCGATGCCAGCGAGAATGAACGGATGATCGCCATTCTGTCTTCGAATGAACATTCGGGCCAGTGGATGGTACCGCGTGAAATGGAGGTTTATGTGTTGCTCGGTTCGGTTGACTTGGATTTTACCGATGCGGTGTTCAACCACCAACGCGTCACCATTCGGGTGAAGAATTTGCTCGGTAGCGTCGATGTAAAAGTCCCTGAGGGTGTCAATGTGGTCTCTAACATGTTCAACGTGATTGGTAGCACCACGAATACTGCACCTTCGATGGGCGGTCGCCAAGCGCCGCAAATCGTCATTGAAGGTGTGTCGATACTCGGTTCCCTCGATATCGCCATCAAGAAAACCATTAAAGAAAAACTGGTCGCATTCGCTAACAGCTTCAAAGAAGCCTTCCGCGCGAAGTAGGGTGGTACAAATCTGGCACAAAGCCAGAAACTAAAAAGCCCCGCAATTGCTTGCGGGGCCTTTAGAATCATGGTGCCCAGAGGCGGAATCGAACCACCGACACGGGGATTTTCAATCCCCTGCTCTACCGACTGAGCTATCTGGGCGTCGGGGCGTATTAAACGAGTTTTTAGAGTCAGAGTCAACCGCTTTTTCGTTGGTTTTGACCGTTTGCTCACGAAATACGCAGTTTGACCAGTTTTACACCTTTAAGTAGGTGGTTCCGGCTAAACATTTCTCGTAATAGTCTGTCCAGCGTACGCCTTCGCGTGGTGCAATATGACCCTTGCGAACTTCACGATCGATAGACTTCTTCACGGTTTTGGCCATGTAATCGGTATTATATTGCATGGTTTCTAGCACTTTTTCAGCTGCAGTGCCCGGAACCACTTCTTCAATATAAAAATCACCTGGTTCGTCGTCGTGACAGTAGATGTGCACTTCGGTTAAGCGTCCGAATAGGTTGTGCATATCGCCCATCACGTCTTGATACGCGCCGGTCAGGAACATACCCACGTGATAGTGCTCACCTTTGCGTAAGGTGTGCATGGGAATATTATCGCTGATTTCGGTGCCTTCGATGTATTTGCTCAGCTTACCGTCACTATCGCAGGTTATATCGACAATGGAGCAGCGAACTTCAGGTTGCTCGTTGAGGCGAGAAATTGGCACGATAGGTAATACTTGGCCAATAGCCCAGGTATCGGCAGCCGATTGGAAAATTGAGAAATTACACAAGTATTGGCTTGCTAACATATCTTCGAGTTCTTCCAATTCTTGGAATACGAAACTGTCACGGTCAATGGACGAGTGAATCTCAGCTAAAATTTGCCAGTACATGGTATCTAGCTTCGCCATTTCATCTAACGACAAAATGCCGAGCTTAAACGCTTCATAGGCGCTCTGCTTGAAGGACGCCGCGTCGTTATATTTCTCTTGCGGGTGCAATTCATGTGCGGTTGTGAGTTCGCGCATGTTGCTGACGAGAATATGCTCACCGTTGGTGGCACTCGTATCGTACTTAGCACCGGTATTCTTGATTTCGCCGACGATGTTGGTCACGACGCAGGAGTGGTGCGCAGTGATGGCGCGACCTGATTCGCTGACCAGATTCGGATGCGGTACTTTCTCCAAATCACAGATTTGTTTGACGCCATAGACTACGTCTGCCACGTACTCGTCCGTCGAGTAATTGCGCGATGAATCTGTGGTTGAGCTCGTACCATCGTAATCGATACCCAAGCCGCCACCGATATCTAAGTATTCGAGCGGAACGTCGAGTTGTACGAGCTTGGCATAAAGTCGTGCAGCTTCTGAAACGGCTTCCTTCACTTTACGGATGTCCGATAGCTGACTGCCGATGTGGAAGTGCAAGAGCTTCGCACAGTGCAGCATGTCTTCTTTTTTCAGCAGCTCAATAATGTTGAGAATTTCAGTGATGCTTAAACCGAACTTCGCACGGTCACCGCTCGAACCCGCCCATTTGCCCGAGCTACGCACCATCATTTTGCTACGCAGACCAATCATTGGCTCGACGCCCAATTTGCGCGCTAACGGGATGAGCATTTCCAGTTCACTGAACTTTTCAATAACGATGATCATTTTGCGACGCAACTGTCTGCCCAACAATGCTAGGGTCAAATAGTCTTCGTCTTTATAACCATTGAGAATGGTCAATGCGTTCGGATTCTCATTGTAGGCGAGTACCGCCATCAGCTCAGGCTTAGATCCGGCTTCAAGACCATAATCATAGGGTTCGCCAGCATCGATAATCTCTTCAACCACTTCACGCATTTGGTTGACTTTGATGGGAAATACGCCGACGTACTTGCCGCCGTATGATGCGTCGTCGATGGTTTTGGCAAAGGTTTCGTTTAAGATTTCAACTTGCGACCGCAAAATATCATGAAAACGAATAACCGCCGGTAATTGAATACCTTCGGCAATAATTTCATCGACCACTTCCTGCATGTCGATGGTGACATCAGGCAGTCGGTGATTGGGGGCGATTTGAATATTGCCGTTATCGCCAATTGAGAAGTAGCCTGCGCCCCAACGACGGACACCATAAAGCTCTTCAGCATCGTCAATGGTCCAAGAATCGGCCATTAGCGTGCTCCTTTTTCGTTAAGAATAATGAGTAGTTCGCGCACGATTTTCGCGGCAAACACGTCTGAATTACCGGTAGGGTCAATTTCAGGAGACAGTTCCACGACATCGGCACCGACCAAGTTTTTGCCGCGCAACAATTTGATCAGGCTCACATAGGAATGAAAGTCTTCACCACCTGGCTCAGGGGTACCCGTGCCCGGTAAAAAGGCGGGATCGAAATAATCGAGATCCAGTGTCAAATAAATAGGGCGGTCTGCCGGAATGGCTGCGACGCTGTCGAGGAAATCTTTGCGCGACGTGCGTACAGTGCCGTGCTCATGCATGAATTTGTACTCGTCGCGGGTGCCCGAGCGGATGCCATATTGAATCAACTGATGACCAGGACCGAAATGATCCAGCGCTCGACGAATAATCGACGCGTGTGAGTAATGATAGCCCAGAAAGCCATCACGTAAATCAGCGTGAGCATCTAAATGGAGTACCACTAAGTCAGGGAACTGCTGTAAGTAGGTGCGAATAGGACCATACGAGATGGAGTGTTCGCCACCGAGCGTCAGCACACGGACCTTGTCTGCTTGCAGATTCAACGGCTCAAAAATTTCAGCAAATTGATCAGTTGCGTGTTGCCATTGGCTCTCGATATCGTCGCTGGTGCCCAGCGATAAGTTACCCAGATCAATGAAGTTGTGGTCATGAAGATCAGCATCTAAATACGGCGAATACGATTCAATATCCTCAGATACCGAACGCAGTCCGTCAGGACCGTTGCGCGTACCTTTGCGAAAACAAGCCGTGCCGTCAAAGCCAAAACCAATCATATGCGTCAGCCCAGCGTATACCGCCGTTGCCGTTGTCGCCCCGAAAAACTCTCGGACTGGGGTTTCAAGTTCGCTCTGAATAGTGGCTAATTGTGTGGGTTGATGCTGGCTCAATGGACTCACCTCCGACAACCAAAAAGTAAAGGGGGCATATTATCGGTTGAATTGCCCCCAATTGCTACCGTTTCAATGGGTACGTGGGGTTTTTTTGACTGGATTAAAAATCTCGTGTTGAATCCGCAACAGATTGCTATCCAACGGATTCTTTTTCTCCCAAGTATCCCGCAGCGGTACCGCAACTGGATGACCTGCTTGCATGCCCGCCATTACTTTGGTTACTCCTTGGCGAATGAGTTCAATTGCATGCACACCCAATTCTGAAGCTAAAATACGGTCGGACGGTGACGGTGGACCGCCACGCTGAATGTGTCCGAGCAAACAGGGACGACAGGGCAGATGATATTCGGCTTCAAGTTGCTCTGCTAAAGCGACTGCACCGCCAGGCCATTGATGCTCACTCAATACCATCACATAACTTCCGTCGCCGCGAATCGCATTGGTGCGTTCAATATGCTTCACAATGGTGCTAATGGTCAGCGGTTTTTCTTTTTGTAATTCCGGCAAAATCATTCGTTCTGCACCTGCGGCCATCGCGCTGCTGAGTCCGATAAAACCAGCGTAGCGGCCCATTACTTCAACGATAAAAACTCGATCCATCGCATCGGCGGTGTCTCGAATTTTATCCAGAGCGTCCATAGCAATGTGCACGGCTGTGGCATAACCGATGGTGGCATCGGTGCCGAATAGGTCGTTATCGATGGTTCCGGGTACACCGATGATTTGTCCTGTCCAGTACGCCGATAAGTGCTCTGCACCGCGAAATGAGCCATCTCCGCCAATAATCACCAGTGCGTCGATGTTATGTGCATCCAAATTCGCGGCGGCCTCTTGGGCAGCCTCGACTTCCTTAAAACGCTGGCACCGCGCACTTTTGATGACGGTTCCTGAATACTGCAATATGTGTAGGACATCGTTCGGTTTCATTGGGGTGTAGTCGTTATCGAGGAGTCCTTGATAACCATGACGAAACGCAATGACTTCCATGCCATAGTGATCTGCGGCTAACACGACAGCGCGTAATGCAGCATTCATCCCGGGTGCATCACCGCCACTGGTGAGCACGCCAATCCGTTGTTTCTGTTTGGTTTCCGACACCCTTTCTTACTCCTCTAGTCACTTGTCTGATAAGCTTATCGAAGTTCGCAACAATAACAAGTAGACGCCAACTTATGCCGACTATCAAGCAAACAAAATCGGGGTATCAGGTCGATGCCGCTTTTATCACATCATGGGCAACACTGGTAGCTCAGGCTGCTGGTGCCAGTGCCGCGGTTGCTGAAGCACTCGCACACTATCTGGTGGCAGGCGATTTAATGGGATTTCGAACGCATGGTCTACTGCGTTTGCGCTACAACGCGCAATGTTTGGAAGACGGTCGCTCGCGCACGGAGGGAACCCCAGCAGTACTCAGCCAACGATTGGCTACGCAATTGTGGGATGCAGACCTCCTCCCTGGACCATATGTGATCCCACTTGCTGTGGATGCCGCCTGTGCAATGGCAAGAGAGTGTGGCACCGGCACCGTCGTGGTGCGGCGTTCACAGCATGTTGCGGCATTGGCGGTGTACTTAGAGCGAGCGGTTGAACGTGGTTTTGTGGTGCAACTGATGGCTTCGACACCGGCACAAAGTGTGGTCGCTCCCTTTGGCGCAAAGAGTGCTTGGTTTTCACCCAATCCGTTTGCGATAGGCGCACCTGCGGTCAAGCAACCGGTGCTCTTTGATGTCAGCTTATCGATGACGGCAGCAGGCAAAATTCGAACGGCCATTGCCGAAGGCCGCGAGTTGCCCTATGCCGCTCTGATTACAGCGGATGGTGATTACACCATGAATGCGCAGACATTTACTGACTCGCCACCAAGCGTTATCGCCTCATTGGGAGGCGAATCACTCGGTTACAAAGGCACGGGACTAAATTTGTTTAGTGAAATTTGGACGCTGGCACTGAGTAACTATGGTCGTGCTGATGCCGATGCAAGTGAGGGCGACGCCAACACCACCTGGATACAAGTCATCGATCCAACAGCATTTACTGATCTTGAAGCATTTAAGCACCAGGTGCAGGCGCAAGTGGATGGCATTTTAGCAACGACTGCAATCAATGAAGCGCGGCCGGTTCGAGTGCCGGGTTCCGGCGCGATTGCTACTCGCGAGTTCCAGTTACGCGAAGGTATAGACTACTCAGCTGCCATTTGGAAGCAATTGCGATGGTGCGCTGAGCGATATGATGTTCCGCTGGCTTAAGGTTGCAGTCGGGTAATGCGCCACTGATGCTTAGCGGTGTGTTGGTATTCGAACCGATCATGCAGTCGATAACGGCCACCCTGCCAGAACTCAAAGCGGCTTGGTGTAATCACGTAGCCTCCCCAATGCTCAGGCTTGGGGATCGGTTTGCCTTGGTATTCAGATTCTAACGCGTGATAGCGTGTTTCTAATTCGGTGCGTGAGTCGATCGGTTGGCTTTGTGCCGATGTCAGCGCACCTAATTGACTGCCCACGGGTCGTGAACGAAAGTAAGCGTCGGCATGCTCAGCAGCAAGTTTTGTTGCGATACCTTCAATTCGCACTTGTCGTTCCATTTCTAACCACGCGAAATTCATCGCCACGTACGGATTATTGGCAATATCCTGACCTTTGGCGCTGGCGTGATTGGTGTAAAAAATGAACCCTTTGTCGGTCATTTCCTTCAACAACACGATACGCTGATGAGGACGATGTTCACGGTCGACCGTCGCTAATGTGAAAGCTGTCGGGTCCGGTAGGCCGCCATGCTCAATGACAGCGGCAAACCAGGTTTTGAATTGCTCCATGGGGTCGGCCAGAAGTGAGTCCCGCGTTAACCGAGCTTGTACATAATCACGACGTTTATCGCGCAAATCCATGGAGCATCTCTCTTCTATCAAGGTTAAAAAACTAACGTTGGAATACAGCTTCACCCGCAACATAAGTGGCTAAGACTTTCTGGTCCCATAAGGTTGTGCTATCACCCGCGAATGGATCAGCATCTAACACAATAAAGTCAGCCCATTTGCCCGGCTCAAGTGAGCCAAGAGTCTCTTCTTGTCCGGCGGCGTATGCTGCATCCAGCGTAAATGAGCGCAGTGCTTCAACAAGAGTCATCGACTCATGCGCATACCAGCCGCCTTGCGGTTGATTGTCACGGTCTTGACGTGTGACGGCAGCATGGAGTCCGAAAAACGGATTCGCCAATTCAACGGGAAAATCAGAGCCTGCCGCTATAATGGTGCCTTGCTCGAGCAGCGTATTCCATGCATAGGCGCCTTGCATTCGTTCTTTGCCGAGACGATCTTCAGCCATATTTTTATCACTGGTTGCATGAGTTGGCTGCATAGAGGCGATAATATTTAACTCTTTGAAACGAGGTAAATCGTCGGGATGAACCACCTGTGCATGTTCAATGCGGTGGCGCAAATTACGTCCACCAATGGTGGCGTAAGCTCGAGCGAACTCATCAAGAGCGAGGCGATTGGCACGATCACCGATTGCATGCGTGTTGATCTGAAAGCCATGCGGAATCACCAACTGATAGAGGTCGTGGAGCTGATCGGGTGAAGTGACTAATAAGCCACGTTGATCCGGGGCGTCATGGTAAGGCTCGATGAGCGCTGCACCGCGACTACCCAAAGCTCCATCAGCATAGATTTTAACGCTGCGAACAGTGAGTCGTTCATCAGCGCGCGTGTATGGGCCAGCAGCTAATAATTGCGGCAAGGTGGGTTCGTTGGCCCCCAGCATTGCATAAACTCGGACAGGCATCTTATTGCTATCGGCGAGCGACTTGTAGATATCTAAATTCAGCGCATCGATGCCAGCATCGTGAACACCTGTAATGCCGCGTTCAAGCAAATGTTGAAACGCCAACTCGATGGCTTGAGATTGTAGCTCGCGGCTCGTTTTTGGCATGACTTGTTCAACCAAATACATAGCATTGTCGACCAAAACACCACTTGGATTCCCGCGCTCGTCACGCAGAATATCGCCACCATCGGGGCTTACCGTAGCACCATTGATCGTAGCGCGGCTCAAAGCCGCGGAATTAACCCAAGCGGCGTGGCCGTCAACTCGAGTTAAGTAAACGGGGCGATCGGCAATGGCCTCGTCCAAACTATCGGCTGTCGGGAAGGAGCGTGATGGCCAATTTTCTTGGTTCCAGCCGCGCCCGACTATCCATTCTGCATTTGGATTGCTTTCAGCGAATTCGCGCACTCGTGCGACAGCATCGGCCTCACTGGTTGCGGTGCGTAGGTCGACTTCCATGAGGTTGAGGCCAAGGCCCAATACATGCCCGTGAGCATCAATAATTCCTGGCAGCACAGTCTTATTGTTTAGGCTGATCTCTTGATCGATCGTGAAGTCATAAGCTCCGCGAATCGAACTTACCGAACCGATTGCAGCAATACGGCCATCGCGGACAAGCATTGCTGAAAACTGTTGCAGTTGTGCATCGTTGCCGGGTTGGCCGGTAAGAGTGTAGCCATTGACGTTATGAAAAAGTACAGTTTGTGCCAAAACCTGTGAGGCACAAAACAAATTCACAACAAACATAATCGCAGCAAAAAATTTCATTGGATGACCTGTATTGTCTGTTTAACTTGAAAAATGATCGTTGTAACGCAGTCGCGTA
>DASSWH010000049.1:0-2757 GCA_035705175.1 Pseudidiomarina sp. | reverse complement strand
CGTAAACAATACCTTTACCGGCAAACATCAAAGTTTGCTCAGCTGCTGGTGCTTTATACTCGAGACGAATGACACATGGCCAATGACGCTCAACACCCAGTGATGCGCGACCTACCGCCATCAGCAATGGGTACTCATGTTGCAGTTGTTGAATGTCATCAATGACAGTGACCTTGACTGGAGAATGCGCAAAAGCTTGCTGACAATATTCTGCAAAGCGCGGCGGTGCCATGCGTTCTGGCTCAGTACCGGCTAAATCACGAGCAACCCGCTTGCCGGCCTCAACAGCCTGCAGCCATTGCTCGTCTAAAGCACCAATCACGCCAACTTTAGTCAGTGGTTCGATGGCTTCCTCACCATGAAACTCGCGCGCTTCAAGTGGCTCATAAAGTGCTTGGCAGAGCCCCCAATAAGCAACGGCTTCGGCTTGTCCATAACGCCCTTCACTCGGAATTCCAAAGGTGACCAGTAGCGGTTGCTTCACGCCTGCCTGTACGGCAATTCTCGCTGCTGCGGCTGCCGCATCTGCAATCGTGCGCACATCTGCATAATCACGCGTCAATGACCCTGTCGGTGCCGTGATCAGACGACCGCCGGCAACATCGCACGTCACCAGTAAGGCTTGCCGTCCTACCCGTTGATCAAACTGCTGTGCCTGCTTAATAAAATCCGCGAAATCTGCCGGTAATTCGGCATCAAAGTCACCTAAAACGATGACGGCATCAAAATCTGCGCCAGCTGCGGCGCGATAGTCTTCAAAGACCTCAACTTGAGGGAAAGCCATAATTACCTCTTCGTTCTGTGTACGTTCTGAATAGGGTTACAGGCGCCGCCAGCGTGTTCCCTGAGCGGTATCCTCTAACTCAATACCACGTTCGGTGAGCGCTGTTCGTGCGGCATCAGCACGAGCCCAATCTTTTGCCGCTCGCGCGTCGTTGCGCTCGGCAATCAGTGCTTCAATAGCTGCCACATCGTCGCCACTCCCCTGTAGAAACTGTTCTGGCGTTGACGTTAACAAGCCTAACACACTGGCGAGTTCGCGTAACTCTGCTGCATACGCTGCCGCTCTCTGCGGATTCTCTGCGACTGTACGGTTTGCTTCACGCGCTAATTCAAACAGCACCGGCAGCGCTTCCGGCACATTAAAATCATCATCCATCGCAGCATTAAAACGGTCTACATAGGATTGGGTTAACTCGGGATCAATGGTTCCCACTGGCGCGTCACGCAAAGCCGTGTACAAACGCTCTAAACTGGCTCGCGCTTGGGTCAAATTATCTGTGCTGTAATTCAGCTGTGACCGATAATGGCTAGACATCAGAAAAAATCGAACCGTTTCGGCGTCATACTGCTTCAACACGTCCCGTATCGTGAAAAAATTCCCCAATGACTTGGACATTTTTACTTCGTCAACCTGCACCATACCGCTGTGCATCCAGACATTCACATAGTCTGATTTATTCGCACAGCAGCTTTGTGCCACCTCATTTTCGTGGTGCGGGAAGATCAGATCAGAACCGCCACCATGAATGTCAAAATGAGCACCGAGATGTTTTTTATTCATTGCCGAACATTCAATGTGCCAACCCGGTCGGCCTTGACCCCATGGTGATGGCCAACTGGGTTCAGCTGGTTTCGCTCGTTTCCACAATACAAAATCAAGTGGGTCCGTTTTGTTGGTGGCAACATCGACTCGCGAACCCGCTTGGAGCTGCTCCAAGTTTTGTCGACTCAGTTGTCCATAATCAGTAAAGCTACTGACATCGAACAACACATCGCCATCATCGGCTACATAAGCATGACCATTCGCAAGCAACGCCTCAATCATGGCAATAATATCGCCCATATGACCGGTAACTGTTGGCTCCACATCGGGGCGCAACAAATTTAATGCATCAAAGTCATCGTGCATCGCTTGGGTAAATGTTTTAGTGACCTCATCAATCGCTATACCCTGCTCATTGGCACGACGAATAATTTTGTCATCCACGTCGGTGATATTGCGGACATAATTGACGCGATAGCCGCGTGAACGCAAATAACGAACCACCGTATCGAATGCGACATAAGTGCGTGCATGGCCAATATGACAGTAGTCGTAAATGGTTACCCCACATACATAAAGCTTCACTTCACCCGGAGTTATGGGCTTGAACTCTTCTTTCTGGCGGGACAACGTATTAAAAATGGTCAACATGCGCTTACAGGCTCCTTTGCTTAGGCTCAACATAATACCGCATGCTGTAGCCATGTCACAAACAGTGGTACACTGCGCGGGTTAAATCGACTGATCTTTTTATGGAGTTGTTCTGATGCAAGTGACCTTACATACCAATCATGGCGATATTAGCCTGAAACTCTTCGCCGAAGAGGCCCCTGCGACTGTTGAAAATTTTCTCACCTATGCGCGTGAAGGGTTTTACAACGGCACCATTTTTCACCGCGTGATCAAAGGCTTTATGATTCAAGGCGGCGGCATGGACGAAGAGTTGATGCCAAAAACGACTCATTCATCGATTCAAAATGAAGCCAATAATGGGTTAAAAAATACCAAAGGCACTGTCGCTATGGCGCGTACACAAGATCCGCACTCGGCAACGGCACAATTCTTTATCAATGTGGCGAATAACGAATTTTTGAATTTCAAAAACGAAAGCGTTGGTGGTTGGGGCTATTGTGTCTTTGGCGAAGTGGTCGAAGGTATGGACGTGGTCAGCGCCATTGAAGCAGTGCGCACCGGTAGTCACAGTTTTCATC
>DASSWH010000048.1:0-5542 GCA_035705175.1 Pseudidiomarina sp. | reverse complement strand
AATGCGGTCACCGTTAATCGGCGCATAGATTCGAGAATATAGTTCGTGCCACCAATTTTCCCCATCGCCTCTTGAACACCTTCAAACTTACCAATCGGCAAGCCAAACTGCCGCCGTACATAGGCGTAGGCACCTGTCATTCGCTCGGTCAGATGCCCCGTTGCCGCTGCGAGTGCAGGTAAAGAAATACCACGTCCTGCAGACAAGCATTCCATCAACATTTGCCACCCTTTGCCGGCATAATCAGGACCGCCAATAATCCAATCCACGGGAACGAAAACATCGTTACCATAGGTCGTTCCGTTCATAAACGCTTGGTTCAAAGGTAAGTGACGCTCGCCCGTTTTGACGCCTGGGTGATCAGTGGGAATCAATGCACAGGTGATGCCAAGTTCTTTTTTATCACCAAGCAAACCATCTGGGTCATAAAGCTTGAAAGCTAAACCCAATACCGTAGCAACAGGTGCCAACGTGATATATCGTTTGTCCCAATTCAGCCGGATGCCCAGAACCTCCTTGCCTTCATGCTCACCGCGACAAATGACGCCCGTATCTGGAATCGAACCGGCATCAGAACCTGCCTCGGGGCCGGTCAAAGCAAAACAAGGTATATCTTTCCCAGAGGCCAGTCGGGGTAACCAATAATCGCGTTGCTCCTGAGTCCCATAGTGGGTCAATAACTCGCCCGGTCCCAGTGAGTTGGGAACCATGACGGTGACGGCTACACTGATTGAGCGCGTCGCGATTCGGGAAACGATGTGTGAGTTAGCTGCAGGAGAAAAATCTAGTCCGCCAAATTCGCGCCCAATAATCATGGCAAAAAACTTTTCTTGTCGTAGATAATCCCAAACGACCTTCGGTAAATCACAGTCTCCCTGCACAATTTTGAAGTCGTCTATCATCGCCAGCAGCGTTTCTAACTGGTTATCGATGAAATCTTGTTCTTCGGGCGTGAAATGTGGTGCATTGGTCTGATGAAACGCCTGCCAATTCGGCCGGCCTTGAAACAATTCAGCATCCCACCAGGTATCGCCTGCTTGCATAGCTTCACGTTCGGTTGGCGACAACGGCGGCAATACACGTTGGAAAAAGCTAAACACAGGTTTCGTGATCAAGGTTCGTCGAATATCGCCGATAGCGAGTAAGAGCAACAATGCAATCAGAACAATGATCAAAATTTCCATGGGTAAACCTCTATCGTCAATGCCATAACGGCGTGACTGTGATGTTTAAGCAGTAAGCATAGCTCAAGTTGGACTGGCTGCGTCAACGCCGCCCGCTAAAAACGGAATCAATTTATCTACGATTTGATCCGCGCGAACCGTTTCACCAAAATCCGCTGCTGCAATTTCGCGCAACGCCGGCCCCGAAACTTGCGCGAAGACGGTCGCCCCTAGCACAAAGTGCAGTCGCCAAAACATGTCGACTGGACTCAACTGCGGATTCGCCATATGCAGCACGGTCAATAATCGCTCCATCACAGCTCCAAAATGATCCATGGTGTAACGACGTAAATGTCCTTGAATTTCCGCATAGGCGAAACCGAGCAAACTGAGGAACAGGGTCGGCCCACCTTTGCGAACACTACTGAGTTGTTTTAATGGCTCACGAAAGCAATCAAAAACTTGGCGCGTTGAGATGACGTGTTGTTTTTGTAAGCTCGCCAATTGCAGATCGAGCGCTGGCATAAAAACTTCTAAGTACCTAGCCATCACTGCTTGAATTAGTGCTTTTTTCGAACCGAAGTGATAATTGACGGAGGCAAGATTGACCTCAGCAAAAGCGGTGATTTGCCGCAACGACGTTTGCTCAAAGCCATGCTCGGCAAACAAAGCCTCGGCGGCATTCAGGATCTTATCTTTGGTGGTAACACGCTTTGCCATATAGTGCCCATACTTAGTTTAAAACATCTGTTTTAATTTATAGTATGTGCGGCAGCTGTGCAACCTTCGTTATGCCGAGCTGGTATCCAACGGTTGGAAGCTTTTCACCAGTTGATCAATAGCTTGCATCTGCTGCAAATAAGGTTCGAGCTTGTTGAGCGGCAGCGCACATGGCCCATCGCACAACGCTTCATCTGGGTTAGGGTGTGCTTCAATAAAAAGTCCCGCGAGCCCCAACGCGAGCCCAGAACGTGCAAGGATCGCTGCTTGTGCTCGACGACCATCTGCGGAGTCAGCGCGTCCACCTGGACGCTGTAGCGCGTGGGTGGCGTCAAACATCACCGGCGCCATTTGCTTCATATCATCCATGCCCAACATGTCGACCACTAAGTTATTGTAGCCAAAACTGCTGCCTCGCTCACACAGAATGACATTGTAATTGTCAGCCTCATTGAACTTCTTGATAATATGTCGCATTTCATGAGGCGCTAAAAACTGCGGTTTTTTGACATTAATGACGGCTCCAGTTTTCGCCATCGCAACCACCAAGTCAGTCTGCCGCGCCAAAAATGCAGGTAATTGTATGATATCTGCAACTTCAGCTACCGCTTGCGCTTGGTGCGGCTCATGAACGTCTGTGATTATGGGGACATTAAAAGTCGTTTTTAGCTCTTCAAATATTGCTAATCCCTTGTCTAAACCAGGGCCGCGATACGAGTGAATTGACGAGCGATTGGCTTTGTCAAACGACGCCTTAAATACATACGGGATACCGAGCCGCTGCGTAACTTCAACATAATGCTCGGCAACACGCATGGCTAAATCACGTGATTCCAATACATTCATACCACCAAACAAAACAAAGGGTAGCTGATTGGCAATATTCACCTGACCGACTTTAATCACTTGTGTATTAATCACAAATCAATCCTCTCTCATCTCTAACCTACCGCTATCAGCCGCAACACTTGACCGCAGAAATAAGCTACGTAGGTTCCAATCGCATAGCCTAGCACAGCCAGTAACACGCCAACCGATGCTAATGACGGATGAAAAGCTGAAGCGACTACAGGCGCTGATGCCGCACCACCAACATTTGCCTGACTAGCCACCGCCATGTAAAAAGTCGGTGCTTTAATCAATCGTGCAACAATCACAATTAGGCCTGCATGGATAATCATCCAAATCGCGCCCAGTACGAAATACTTAGGAACATCGGCAATAGCGGTAATATCCATCGATAAACCGATACTCGCGACCAAAAAGTAAATCATGACCGAACCGATTTTTGACGCGCCAGCCCCTTCTAATTTGCGGACCCGAGTGAAAGATAAACCAATGCCAACTGCGGTAGCCACCATAATGACCCACAAGAACTTCGCATCCAAACTCATTTGTTTTAACGCTGGATAGTTGTCGCCGATGTATGGCGCGATAAGATCTGCTGCAAAATGACCGATGCCAGCGGCACCAAACGCTGCAGCAAGAATGAAGATATATTCGGCTACGCCGGCATCGCGTTTATGCTCAGCCTCATAATGCTCAACGCGTTGACGAATATCGTCTATAGCAGAGACATCTGCTCCCAAATTCGCATCGATACGTTTGTGATTCGCGGCCAAGTACAACAGGACTGCCATCCAGATATTGGCAATGATGATGTCGACAGTAACCATCGCCGAAAAAATATCGTTACCGACTTCGTAGGTTTCTTTCATTGCCAATTGATTTGCACCACCACCAATCCAACTGCCTGCAATCGTGGTCATACCGCGCCAAACCGCTTCAGGACCATCAACACCGATGAGCTCAGGGAAAATAGCAGAGCCAATCAGCAACGCAATGGGGCCACCAATGAGAATACCAAATGTACCCACGAAAAAGAGCACCACGATACGCCAGCCCAGCTTCGAGATAGCCTTCAGGTCTAAACTGAGAGTAAGGAGAACCAAACAGGCGGGCAATAAATAGGTTTTCACTACTTTTGCAACACCCGAGGTTTCACCGTTGACAATATCAAAGGTATTTAATAACGACGGGATGAAGTAACAGAGTAATAGCGCTGGAACCACGCGATAGAACTTCTGCCAAAACGAATGCGAACTGTTCTGAGTATAAAAAACAGCTGCTAAAATCAATGCCAAAAGGCCGAGAACGATTCCTTCATTCGTAATCAATGCCGTATCCATGGATTCTCCTTATTATTATTTTTGCATGGACGTACGCAATCTTACCGTTCAAGCTCATCTGTTAATGAAGTGTATGAACGGGCGCCGACCAGGTTTCAAGCTGTAAGCGCAACAACTGGGCGCTGGGGTCATCTGGGCATTGTTCGACAAAATACTGATAGTCGTCAACCGCTGCTTGCTGGCAATCTAGTTCTTCTAGAACATAGCCGCGATCACGAATTTCATAAGGATCATCAGGTAGTACCGTGAGCAACATATGCACGACCGTCAATGCATTGGCGAATTCATGATCATTAATAAATGCATGCTTTAATTCAGTCAGGTAGCGGACTAGGATAGTTTTCTGTTCCGCCGGCTCTAATAAATCCCAAGCAAAATCTATCTCATGGTCAGTAACGTCTTCAAAACGCTCCTGCACTTGCTGGTCTTCGAGTAGTTCACCATTCATCGGATCGACAAAATAACTGCTCTCACCATGATCAAATCGGAGTAACGGGTAGCCAGGGAAGTCGACCAGATCAAGTTGTAAGCCAGCATAAGAGCACGCTTCTTGAAGGAGAATCGCCATGCTTACTGGCAGGCCCGTGCGATAACTGATCACGCGGTCGAGTAAAATACGTTTAGCACCGACTACAGGCTCTGGCGCATCACTAAAACCGAGCTCTAAATAGAACTGGTCGGTCATGTGTTGCAACTTCTCAACGCCGCCCAGCTCGCAGGTTCCCTCCGAAAGTTCTCGAATCAACTGATAGTAATCAGCGACATAACGGTCGCTATCACTATGAAACGTACGACTGACTTCCCACAAAATTTCAATGGTCGGCAAAATCTCACGTTCAACGTGCTGTAGATACGAAAACTGCATTCAATTCCTCTTTCACAAAATATCAGTGCTAAACGACTCTCGGTTCACTGCATTAAAACAATGCTGTTTTGCTAAACGCCACATGAACCAGAAACATAATCCATGCTAATGCGCCGACAAAGCCTACGTATCGCAACCAAGCCGTAGCAGCTTTCATCGCGATGAATCCGAATAGGATATAACCCACTAAACCCAACAATTTGTTGATCAACCATGGGGTTTCCCACGGCCATTGTTGCCAGTGCAACAACAAGCCAACAATACTTAACAACAGCAACGTATCGATGATGTGGGGAACTATCTTAACCCACTTCTTAGAAGCCATGCTGGAGCCCGTTGCACGCCAGAAAAAGCGAATCACAAATAATAACACACTTACGGCGACAATGGTGACATGGAGATGTTTAAGCGCTTCGTATGGCATCTACAATTCCTTACTTTTTGGGTGAACAAAAGATTCGAGCTCAGGCATGTGCCCCACAGCTTCACTCAAGATACTCGGATGGTTTGTAAGCATCCACTGCGTGAACGCGGCAAGTGTTCTCTCACGTTCGTGCAACGTCGCTTCGACTCGAATAATATCACGGTATGAGCGCAGCGCAGAC
>DASSWH010000047.1:0-4766 GCA_035705175.1 Pseudidiomarina sp. | reverse complement strand
GTAGTAAACGTCTAAACAACCACCACAATTCGCAGATATTTTATCAAACTCAGCTTTAATCCAGCGCCGCGCAGCACCAATACCGCGGGTATCAGACTCCGTTTCAGACAATGTATGACGCGTCCCAAAGCTAACAAGTTTCTTAATATCTTGCTCAATGCGTTCGGCCGATACGGCATGTGCTATCGTATGCAATGATTCTTGATCGCTGTATTCAACATCGGCGTATACACTAAACGAGAGCGTTGCAAATACACTCAGCAATCCTAATCTGTTGATTCGGTTCATGGATGTTATTCTCTTGAGTTAGGTTACCAGTAAGATGAGTTGGTCATCTTCGAGGTGCGACTGAAGTACTATAGAGCGAACCTTACATTGAGATCAAAATTAAGCGTTAAAGTGCGCGATTTTGACGAGGAGATTCTATGCGAGCCGTTGGTTATCAATTCTCATTGCCCTATTCCAACCCACAAGCACTGCAAGATATTGATATTCCGCTGCCAAGCTGCGGTGAGAATGATGTTTTAATTCGCGTAGAGGGGATAGGCTTAAACCCAGTAGATACTAAAATTAGGCAACGTAAAGAAACCGCCGACGGTAGTTTTATTGTCCTCGGTTGGGATGCAGCTGGAACTGTGGTGGCCCGTGGTAGTCGCGTCACACAGATCGCAGTCGGTGATGCCGTTTGGTACGCAGGTGCTGTCAATCGGGACGGTTGTAATGCCGAATTTCAGGCAGTTGATGCACGACTGATTAGTAAACGCCCTCGGACGCTCAGTGCTGCAGATGCTGCGGCTATGCCGCTGACTTTTTTAACCGCCTGGGAACTACTTTTTGAACGATTGAGTATCGATGAGCACGCGCCAAACGTGTTGCTGATAACTGGCGCCGCTGGTGGCGTCGGCTCGGCCTTGATTCAGTTGGCCAAAGCACTGACACAAACAACCGTTATTGCGACCGCCTCGCGTGACGAGACGATTCGTTGGGTCAAACAATTAGGTGCCGATGTGGTCGTGAATCATCATGAAACGTTACTCCCCCAACTGAGTCACTTTGGTCTTTCGAGTGTCACTCATGTCGCGAGTCTTACGCATACTGAACAACACTTTGAACAACTTGTTGAACTGCTTGAACCTCAGGGTCGATTCGCTCTTATTGACGACCCTCAGGAGCCTCTTCCCATCAACCTGATGAAACAAAAAAGTCTGTCGCTGCATTGGGAATTTATGTTCACTCGCTCCCTTTTTTCGACCCAAGATATGCATCGACAAGGAGAAATTCTCGCATCAGTCGCTCAGCTAGTTGATGCGGGCAAAATACGTTCAACTCGCTTCAAAAACCTCGGTCTGATCAGTGCTGATACATTGCGCCAGGCGCACGGTATCCTTGAAACACACCAGGCTATCGGTAAACTTGTCGTGGATGGTTACGCGGACGTACACACGGATGGCTCGTAGCGTAATGTGAATAGATGTCGTTCTTTTCGATCTTGATAACGAAATTCTACGAAGTCTGCATGAGTACGAAAATAATCGAGACCTGCATCGGTGCAATAGAGTTGAGCCAACTGCGGCTCTACTTGGTCTTTAAGTATACTTTCATCGTACTGAAACTTGTCGACATTAATAAGACTGTAGATAAATCGCATACCATAGTTATCGACTTCTGTGCGTTCAAAGCGAGTTTGACGGTCGAGTAACTTAGGCAGTCCCCGATTCAACTGCCCGGAGCGCTCGACTAGGTTTTGATACAACTGGTTACGATTTAAGCTGCTTTTTTGGTTCGTAACCTGCGTCACCACCGCAATTAAAATGAAGCTGCAGGCGATGAGCAAAATAATCGAAAAAACAATCTTTTGAACTACAGTTCTAGATAACATTCAACAATCAACCTCAGCTTGGATTTGGTATGCGTTGCGCCAGAAAAAGTGATGATCCCTCTTACAAACATTCATGTATGTATGTATAATTAACGACGACTATGAGACCGCAAGCAAGCAACCTACCCGTATGCTTTAAAGCAAGGTCTACCATTGAACAGGAAGAGGAAAATACATGCAACTACGCACTTCTGCTTCGCTAGCAACTGCAGCGATTGTCACATCTCTGCTGCTTGCCGCATGCAGTGATACAGGTGATGTCGGTCAATCCATGCAACAGCAGGCACCCCAAGAAGTCGGTTATGTCACGATCGAGCGCCACAACATCAAGGTCTCAAATGCTCTACCTGGGCGTGTTACCGCATTTAGAGTGGCAGAAGTTCGACCCCAGGTCAGTGGAATCGTGCAAGCCCAGCAATTCGAAGGCGGTTCGCATGTGACTGTTGGACAGTCCTTGTATCAAATCGATCCCGCTTTATTTCAGGCGCAACTGGCCAGCGCCAAAGCAGCGCTCGCCCGCGCCGAAGCGGAAGTCACTAATACTGAGGCTCGATTCCGTCGTGCACAGGAACTGATTTCTGATAAGTCTATTAGCCAACAAGACTTTGACGCTGCACAAGCTGAATATCTGCAAGCTCAAGCGAATCTAAAAGTCGCGGAGGCTGATGTTACTCGGGCGCAATTGAATTTGGATTATACCGAGGTCAAAGCGCCGATAGCCGGACGAGTTGGACGCTCTCTAATTACCGCTGGTGCATTAGTTCAAACTGGGCAGTCTCAACCGCTAACCTATATCCATCAATTGGATCCTATCTATGTCGATATTGCACAGAGCAGCGAGGAGTATATGGCGTTGCAACTGCAAATCCGCAGCGGTGCCATTGCGATCGATGAAAATAATCGCGCTGAAGTTAGTGTGACGCTGCCCGGGTTGAAAGCGGCTCCGCTTAAAGGTGAGCTTCTGTTTAATGAAGCTACCGTTGATCCACAAACTAGCTCAATCACATTGAGGGCCCGATTCAATAACCCTGAGCATTTGCTATTACCCGGAATGTTTGTAACAGCAAAGGTCAGTAGCGGCGAATTACAGAACGCTATTCTCGTCCCTCAGCAAGGGGTAACCCGTGATCCACGTGGACGTGCAACAGTGATGGTGGTCAATTCTGAAGGACAAGCAGAAACTCGTTACATTGAAGTGAGTCGAACGGTCGGCAGCGATTGGTTAGTCACCGATGGTCTCCAAGCCGGCGACAAGGTTATTGTCGACGGATTACAGAAGATTCAACCTGGCGCGCAAGTCTCACCAGTAAAAGTGGAATTATAATATGGCAAAGTTTTTTATCGACCGCCCCATTTTTGCTTGGGTTATCGCGATACTTATTATGCTTGGTGGTGGCTTAGCAGTGACGCAATTGCCGGTCGAGCAATATCCACAGATCGCACCACCATCCATACAAATTAATGCATCCTATCCCGGCGCCAACGCTGACACATTATCTGAGACGGTCACTCAAGTGATCGAACAGAACTTAAATGGTATCGATAACCTCGAGTATTTTTCATCGAGTTCTGACTCTGCTGGTAATGCGAGTATTACATTGACGTTTAGTTCTGGAACCGATGCGGATATCGCCCAAGTTCAAGTACAAAATAAACTTCAACTCGCCCTTCCCTTGCTGCCTCAAGAGGTTCAGCAACAAGGCCTATCGGTCGTCAAGTCGAATAACTCTTTCCTCATGGTTTTGGCGTTGGTTTCAGACAATCCCGAATTCAACCAAATTGACTTGAGCGACTACGTTGCAAGTAATCTCCAAGATCCTGTCGCCCGTACCTCCGGAGTTGGTAGCGTACAGATTTTCGGCTCACCCTATGCCATGCGTATCTGGCTTGACCCAGCAAAACTAGTCAGTTTTGGTATGACGCCACAAGACGTCGTGCTTGCGATTCGTGAGCAAAATAACCAAATTGCGGCTGGTCAGCTCGGCGGCACACCGGCAGTGGAAGGACAACGTCTGACATCGTCGATTATCGCCCAAACGCGATTATCCACTGTCGACGAATTCAAAAGCATTCTTTTGCGTGTCAACAACGATGGTTCAAAGGTTCGTTTAGAGGATGTTGCAAAAGTTGAAATGGGCGGTGAGAACTACGCCACTATAGCTCGCTATAATCGCCAAGCGGCCACTGGACTTGCGGTAAATCTCGCAACGGGAGCGAATGCGCTCGAAACCGCAGAACGAGTCAAAGCGACGATTGCTGAACTCGAACCGTTTTTCCCAGAGGGCGTCGAGCTCGTTATTCCATACGACACCACCCCTTTCGTTGAAATTTCGATCACCGAAGTCGTCAAAATTCTGTTTGAAGCCGTGGTGCTCGTATTCTTGCTGATGTTTTTGTTTTTACAAAACTTACGCGCAACAATTATCCCTGCTTTTGCCATTCCGGTTGTGTTATTGGGAACCTTCGGCATCATGTCAGTGCTGGGTTTCTCTATCAATACCCTAACGATGTTTGGTTTAGTGCTGGCTATCGGTCTTTTGGTCGATGACGCTATTGTGGTTGTGGAAAACGTCGAACGACTCATGTCAGAAGAGAAACTGTCGCCCCGACAAGCCACGATTAAATCAATGCAACAGATCACCGGTGCATTGGTTGCCATAGGTTTAGTTATGGCGGCCGTTTTTGTCCCCATGGCATTCTTCGGAGGCTCGACCGGCGCAGTCTATCGCCAATTCTCAATTACCATTATCTCAGCAATGGCGTTGTCGGTATTAGTGGCGATTATATTCTCGCCTGCTTTATGTGCGACAATTTTAAAGCCGATCGACCATAACAAACCCAAAAAAGGTCCTTTACATTGGTTTAATCGAAAGCTTGAAACCGCGAC
>DASSWH010000046.1:0-4666 GCA_035705175.1 Pseudidiomarina sp. | reverse complement strand
TCTGAAGCTCACCGGGCGTGATGACAAACAAGTAGCGCTGGTAGAGACCTATGCGAAGCACACGGGTTTGTGGGCTGATGGCATGAAGAAGGCGAAGTACGAACGTATTTTGCGCTTTGATTTGTCCAAAGTGACCATGACTATGGCTGGTCCGTCGAATCCTCATGCAATGTTGCCAACTTCCGAGTTAGGCGCACGCGGTATTGCGTCTGCATGGGAACAGCCAGAAGACGGTAAAATGCCTGATGGTGCGGTGATTATTGCCGCTATTACGAGCTGCACCAACACCAGTAACCCGCGCAACATGATTGCTTCGGGTTTGATTGCTCGCAATGCAAATCGCTTGGGATTAACGCGCAAGCCGTGGGTGAAAACATCACTCGCACCGGGTTCTAAGACGGTCAAAATGTATCTGGAAGACGCTAACTTATTGCCTGAACTTGAAGAACTTGGGTTCGGTGTGGTCGGTTTTGCGTGTACTACCTGTAATGGCATGAGCGGCGCACTGGATCCAAAAATTCAGGAAGAGATCATCGAACGCGATTTATTCTCAGTTGCCGTGCTGTCTGGCAACCGGAACTTTGATGGCCGTATTCATCCGTATGCGAAACAAGCGTTTCTTGCGTCGCCACCTTTGGTCGTTGCCTACGCTATTGCGGGCACCATTCGGTTCGATATTGAGAAAGATATCCTTGGCTATGACCACGACGGTAACCCTGTCACACTCAAAGATATTTGGCCGAGTGACGAGGAAATTGATGCCATTGTGAAACAAGCGGTTAAGCCTGAGCAATATCGTGAAGTTTATGACCCTATGTTCACACTGAATGTCGATTATGGTGAGAAAAATAACCCACTCTATGAGTGGCGTGAAAAAAGCACCTATATTCGCCGTCCGCCATACTGGGAAGGCGATATGGTCGCCGCCAATCAGTTAAAAGGATTGCGGCCGTTGGCCGTTTTAGGTGACAACATCACCACTGACCATTTATCGCCCTCCAATGCGATTTTGCCTGACAGTGCAGCTGGTGAGTATCTAGCGAAAATGGGGTTACCTGAAGAGGACTTCAATAGTTACGCAACCCACCGTGGCGATCACTTAACCGCACAACGTGCGACTTTGGCGAACCCGAAAGTCTTCAATGAAATGGTTAAAAATGAGCAGGGCGAAGTCATTCAAGGCTCGCTGGCACGAGTAGAACCAGAAGGCAAAGTGATGCGCATGTGGGAAGCAATTGAAACCTACATGGAGCGTAAACAACCGTTGATTATAATCGCTGGCGCTGACTATGGTCAGGGCTCGTCTCGTGACTGGGCGGCTAAAGGCGTTCGCTTAGCTGGCGTGGAATGTATAGTTGCTGAAGGCTTTGAGCGTATCCACCGAACCAATTTATTGGGAATGGGAGCGTTACCCCTAGAGTTTGAAGCGGGTACAACGCGTAAGACGTTGCAGATTGATGGCACCGAGACTTTTGATGTCGAGGGGACTATTGAGCCAGGTGCAACCATGACCCTAGTCATTCATCGCCAGAATGGTGATGTTGATAAGGTTCCGGTTAAATGTCGTCTCGATACTGCCGAAGAAGTGTCGGTCTATTCAGCAGGCGGTATTTTGCAGCGATTCGCTCAAGACTTTTTAGAAAGTGAGGCGCGTTAATATGACGTTTGCACCACAATTAAAGATCCCTGCCACGTATATGCGTGGTGGGACTTCAAAAGGTGTGTTTTTCAAGCTTGATGACTTACCTACGTTCGCGCAAAAACCGGGCGTAGAGCGCGATCGGCTGCTGTTACGAGTGATTGGCAGTCCGGACCCTTACGGCAAACACACGGATGGTATGGGTGGCGCTACTTCGAGCACGAGTAAAACGGTTATTTTGTCGCGCAGTGACAAAGCTAATCATGATGTTGACTACTTATTTGGGCAAGTCTCTATTGATAAGCCTTTTATCGATTGGAGCGGTAACTGTGGCAATTTGACCGCTGCCGTCGGTTCATTCGCGATTACCAATGGCTTAGTGGATGCCTCGCGCATCCCGGAAAATGGTATTGCGGTGGTACGAATATGGCAGGCCAACATTCAGAAAACGATTGTTGCGCATGTACCTATTACCAATGGCTCTGTGCAAGAAACGGGGGATTTCGAGCTGGATGGAGTGACGTTTCCAGCTGCTGAAGTACAAATCGAATTTATGGATCCGGCGTCGGACGAAGACGGTGAGGGTGGCGCGATGTTCCCAACTGGGAATGTGGTCGATAGTTTCGAAGTGCCCAACTTTGGAACCATCCAAGCTACCTTTATTAACGCCGGCATTCCGACCATCTTTGTGAATGCTGCTGATATTGGTTACACCGGTACTGAATTGCAAGGTGCAATCAATGAAGATGCGGAAGCATTATTGAAGTTTGAAGCCTTACGAGCCTATGGTGCGCTAAAAATGGGCTTGATTAATGACATCGAAGAAGCAGCCTCACGTCAACACACGCCAAAAATAGCGTTTGTTGCACCACCGGCTAATTATGTTTCGTCAAGCGGTAAATCCGTGCGAGCGGGTGACATTGATGTATTGGTTCGTGCCATGTCAATGGGGAAATTACACCATGCCATGATGGGCACTGCCGCCGTCGCGATAGGCACCGCTGCTGCGGTTCCCGGTACGGTGGTGAACCTAGCTGCCGGTGGCGGTGATCGGGAAGCGGTCGTGTTTGGGCATCCGTCTGGTACCTTGCGAGTGGGAGCTGTAGCGAAACAGGTGAATGGGCAGTGGACGGTCACCAAAGCTATTATGAGTCGCTCAGCGCGGGTACTCATGGAAGGCTGGGTGCGAGTGCCACAGGACTAATATGCAAGAGCGTGTATCGGTTCGTCTGAATAAGTTTATTAGCGAGAGTGGATTATGCTCGCGTCGCGAAACTGATCGACTGATCGAGCAAGGTATGGTCACCCTCAACGGTCGTAAGGCCGTTGTGGGGGATAAAGTGGGGCCGGGCGACACGGTGAAAGTGAACGGTCGGCTCATTAAGCCTCAGAACAAAGAGAAATTCGTCTTTATTGCGTTGAATAAACCGGTCGGGATTGTGAGCACGACGGATTCAGCGGAACGCGATAACATCCAAGATTTTGTTGGACACAAAACGCGTATTTTTCCCATCGGTCGACTCGACAAAGACTCGCAGGGTCTTATTTTCCTGACCAGTAATGGTGATTTGGTGAATAAGATTCTGCGGGCAGGGAATCAACACGAAAAAGAATACGTCGTGACGGTGGATAGACCCATCACACAAGATTTTCTGCACGGTCTGGCGAACGGAGTGCCCATACTGGGTACACGTACTAAGCGCTGTAAAGTCGTACAGGTGAAACACAATGTGTTCCGCATCACCCTGATTGAAGGGTTAAATCGGCAAATCCGGCGGATGTGCGAGTATTTCGGATACGATGTGCGTAAACTCGAGCGGGTCAGAATTATGAATGTTCGCTTGAGTGGGTTGCCTGTTGGCCATTGGCGTGACTTGACTGAGGCGGAATTAAGCGAGCTGATGCAATCGATCGCCCACTCGTCATCCGAAGCACCAGCTGGCCAAAAACGGCGTAAACCTGCGAACAAAACTCGATCATCGCAGGGGCAAAATACGAACTCTAAATCAGCTGGTAAGCCGCCTCACAAAGGCGTCAAACCAGCCAATTCTCGTCCAAACTCTCGACCAAATTCTCGTCCGAAACAACGCCGCTCCTAAGCACTGCGTTTGAATGGTTGGCGTTTGCCGTAGGTCAGGGTGCGCCAGAGCCACTCAGCCGGACCAAAGTGGAACCGCTCAATCCACCAACGGCTGAATGGAATTTGTGCTAGATAGAGTAGAACTGCGAAGCCAGTTGCCGCTGCACGTCCAATCTCCCCATACATACCGAAGGCATAACCGTAAAACAGTGTGGTAAAAACAATCGAGTGGGTGAGGTAGTTGGTCAATGCCATACGTCCGGCAGGAGCGAGATTGTGTAGCCAATGCTTCTTATTACGACCCTCCGCGCGCCGCACGACCAGCGCAATGATGCTCATATAAGCTAAACACAGTGCCAGATTGGCGATGGTTTGGATGGTCGTCATCTGTGCACCAAAGACGGTCGGCATCATCATATTCATATTGCGAGCGAATAAGCCAAAATAAACCGCGGTAGGAATACCAATCACCAGTCCTAAAATAGCCATGCGCCGATAAACGCTAAAATGCTCTGAGGCCGATGTAAAAATGCCGGCCCGTGCAAATGACGCACCAATCAAAAAGGTACCCAACAACGTTGGTAGAAAGAAGATTAAGCCGCCACCTAAATAGATAAAGCTAGCCTCGTAAGCACGCCACTGCACAATTTCCCAGTAGGTGCCAGTTGCGTAAATAGCCGCTCCTTTCACAATATCTGCTCGCATTGATGCGCCATTCGCTTCAAAATCTGATGCTATTTCAGCGGCTTGAGATGGATCAGACATTGCAGCTTGCACACCAAACGCAAGTAACCATGCCAACAAAATGGGTAAAACAATAAAGAAGACACCCCATTTCCAGAGTCTTGACGGTTTCGTTTTAGTAAATAACAGCAGAAATACGCCGCAAATTGCATAACTCAACAGAATGTCGCCACCCCAAATGAAGAACAGATGAGTCGCGCCGA
>DASSWH010000045.1:0-5907 GCA_035705175.1 Pseudidiomarina sp. | reverse complement strand
TGGTAAGCTCGCACAACAGTTTAAGCGTGAAGGGAAGTCAGTGATGTTGGCTGCGGGCGATACCTTTCGAGCTGCCGCTGTAGAGCAATTACAAGTATGGGGCGAGCGAAACGACATTCCTGTGGTAGCGCAACACACGGGGGCAGATAGCGCGTCGGTCATTTATGACGCCGTTGAAGCGGCAAAAGCACGCGGTGTGGATGTCCTGATTGCAGACACGGCAGGGCGCTTACAGAACAAAGCTCATTTGATGGACGAACTCAAGAAAGTTGTCCGCGTCATGAAAAAGGTCGATCCCGAAGCGCCTCATGAAGTCATGCTGACACTGGATGCGGGCACCGGTCAGAATGCCATTAGCCAAGCCAAGTTATTTACCGAAGCTGTGGGCGTCACCGGAATTACGTTAACGAAGTTGGATGGCACAGCGAAAGGCGGTGTGATATTTGCAATTGCCGATCAATTCCAAATCCCGATCCGCTATATTGGTGTTGGTGAAGGAATTGATGATCTGCGACCCTTTGTCGCGAAGGATTTTGTGCAGGCCCTGTTTCAACGAGAGATCCAGAGAGAGATTCAAAAAGAGACGCAACCCTAATGATTAAGTTCGAGCAGGTCAGTAAAACCTATCCCGGCGGCTTCCAAGCGTTGAACCAAGTGAGCTTTCACGTGGAACCTGGCGAAATGGCGTTTTTAACCGGTCACTCCGGTGCTGGTAAAAGTACCTTACTGAAACTGATTGGGATGATGGAGCGCCCGACCGCAGGTCGCGTGTTAATCAACGGTCACGACTTGCGTCGCGTCACCGCCAAGCAAATCCCTTACGTGCGCCGTGATATAGGCATGATTTTCCAGGATCATCGGTTATTAATGGACAAAACGGTGCTCGACAATGTCGCCCTGCCACTCTTGATTGAAGGCTATAGCATGCAGGAAGCGCGGAAACGTGTGCAGGCATCGCTGGAAAAAGTAGGCCTCGGTGACAAACTAAAGCACTATCCAATGATGCTATCTGGTGGTGAGCAACAGCGGGTGGGTATCGCTCGAGCTGTCGTAAACAAGCCGCCGCTATTGTTGGCGGATGAGCCAACCGGGAATCTCGATCCTAAATTATCGATGGAAATCATCAAACTGTTTGAAGATTTTAACCGGGTCGGCGTATCCGTTCTGATCGCAACTCATGATTTAGGTCTCATCGCGCGCTTACGATATCGTACATTGTCGTTAAAAGATGGGCGCATGATCAATGACGGTTTGCAGGAGGCTTAATCGATGAGTCTACTGTTTCGTCAGCGCAGCAGCGGCGCTTCCCAAGTAAAAATCTCCGGCTTTCGTCGTTTTGTCATGTTCTTTGTGCACAATGCACAGCAATGTATTGCCAGCCTCGGTGAATTAGCGCGTTATCCGCTCGCCAGTCTAATGACAATGGCGGTACTCGGATTGAGCCTAACCTTACCGGCCACTCTTTATGTGGTGGTTAAGAATACCGAAAAAGTTGGGGCCGACTGGGATCAAGCTGCAGAAATGACGTTATTTTTACGTAATGGTCTGTCCCAGCAAGAAATTGCGACCTTCACCAAGCGTTTGAATCTCTCGGATGACATTGAGTCGGTGCGCTGGATTCCAAAAGCGGAAGCACTAGCAGAGTTTCGGGAAGGGTCAGGATTTGGTGATGCGCTCGATGCGCTGCCGGAGAATCCATTGCCCGATGTATTAGTCGTGGTGCCGGTTCCAGAGCGGCGCAGTGCACAAGCTGCACAAGCCTTGTTGTTAGAGCTACAAAAAGAGCGCGAGGTTGCCGAGGCTCGACTCGATTTGACTTGGTTGGAGCGCTTGCAAGCACTACTAAACCTAGTCCGAGACGGTTTTTTGGCGCTGGCTATTTTATTGTGTTTGTCGGTGGTTTTGATTGTCGGTAATACCATCCGTTTGAACATCAATAGCGAGCGTGACGAGATCATCGTGATGAAATTGGTCGGAGCAACAAACAGTTACATTCAGCGCCCGTTTTTATATACCGGGGTATGGTATGGTGTAATTGGTGGAGTGATCGCGTGGTTAGCCACTGCCGTACTGATTTGGTGGATTCAAGATGCAGTGATCGGGATCAGTGAATTGTATGATTCACAATTCTCTCTCGAGGGCTTGAGCATCGGTGAAATGGGCATTTTGTGGCTGTTAGCGATAGGGTTTGGACTCTTTGGATCGTACTTGGCGGTAAGAAAACACGTCAGTAGTATTGAACCACAATAAATCGTCCTTATATCGAAGGTATAGGCAGCGCTATTGCAACCCTATTTAGCTTTGCTAGAATAACGGAACTTTTCGGATCGTCACTGGTCTGATGTGTGTCTGGTAAGCGACTCGGATGGAGCGCTTCAAAGAGGTTCCAGACACCAATTAAAGAGGATGTAATTGCATGAGTGCTGAAATGACAAATATGGCGTTAATGGTTCCCCAGAGCGGAAGCCTGGAGGCCTATGTTCAGTCGGTCAATCGCATTCCTATGCTGAGCGCTGAAGAAGAACGCGAATTAGCGGAACGTTTAGTCGAAGAAAATGACCTGGAATCAGCTCGTCAGCTGATCATGTCGCATTTGCGCTTTGTGGTGCATGTAGCGCGTGGTTATTCGGGTTATGGTTTGCCACAAGCTGATTTGATTCAAGAAGGTAACATTGGCCTGATGAAAGCGGTTCGTCGCTTTGATCCAAAGGTCGGTGTGCGCTTGGTGTCATTTGCTGTGCATTGGATTAAAGCAGAAATCCACGAATATGTATTGAAGAACTGGCGCATGGTGAAAGTAGCAACCACCAAAGCACAACGTAAATTGTTCTTCAATCTGCGTAAAATGAAAAAGCGTTTGGGCTGGTTTACTCAAGAAGAAGTGAACACAGTAGCCGAGACGTTGGGGGTAAGCACCTCCGAAGTATTGGAAATGGAAGCGCGCATGAGTGCCCATGACCAAGCCTTTGAGTTAAGTTCTGACGACGATGATTCACGTGAAGGCACTGCTTATTCACCAGCCCAATATCTGGAAGACAAGCGCTCTGACTTAGCTGAAGAAGTCGAAAGTGAGCAGTGGGAAGCGCATACGCAACAACGGTTGTTTGCTGCGATTCGCACGCTTGATGAGCGGAGCCAAGATATCGTTCGAGCACGGTGGTTGGACGAAGAGAACAAAACCACCTTGCAAGAACTGGCGGACAAATATCAGGTGTCGGCGGAACGGGTACGACAACTCGAAGCCAATGCCATGAAAAAACTGCGAATGGCGATGAATTAATAACATAAAGTGAATGGTGAACAGCGAATTGTTTTGTATTTTTCTGTTCACCATTAACTATTTACTATTCCCTATTTACCATTCACTTTTCTTTGTCAGTTAGCTTTGATGCTGGTACGAGCGTGATTCCCCGCTCATCGAGTTCCCCCAGATGTTCCCGTAGGAAATCGTAAGTCAGATCATGCGGATGTGCGATTGCGATAGCAAAACCACGCTCTTCAGCTTGCTTCAATAGTTCTTTCCATGCCTTCGATAGACCTTCAGGCGTACGTTCGTGATCGAGAAATACATGCCGTCGAGCCGTAGGCACTCCGACTGAACGCGCAGTTGCCTCAGCGACAGTCTCAGCAGTGGTACGGCTATCGATAAAAAAGAGTTCGCGAGTCGCGAGTTCATTCATGACCGATTTCATTGCTTTTACATTGGTCGTCAACAGGCTGCCCATATGGTTGTTGACGCCGCGAGCCTGTGGGATTCGAGCCAGCGCTGCGTTCATGCGTGCTACCAGCTCTTCTTGCGACTCATTCAGCTGTAATGCATCGATACCTGCATCATGGTGTGGACCTGAAGCCATGGGTAAATGCAGCATGACTTCATAACCTGCGGTAGCTGCTTGCTGAGCTTGCTCAGCGGCAAAAGCGGTGTAGGGCAGAAAGGAAAAAGTCAGCGGTGCCGCGGGTGCTGAAAGTTCAATGAAACGCTGGTTGTTACGGTGATGACCCATGTCGTCAATAATAATGGCCACTTGCGCAGCCCATGCGTTGGAACTACTGATGTGCATCAGCAGGGCAATGACGAATGTTCGCATCAACGCATCCATTGTGTCGGATTCACTGCGTCACCTTTGACGCGAATTTCAAAATAGACACCCGGCTCATTGCGGCCGCCGGACTGGCCAACCAATGCAATAGTGGAACCTTGACGAACGAGCTCTCCGACTTGAGGAATAATCGTTTGGTTGTGTCCGTACAGACTCAAATAGCCGTCACCATGATCGAGCACAATCACCAAGCCGAATCCGCGCAGCCAATTTGCGAAGAGTACACGACCATCAGCTATCGCCCGTACAGGTTGCCCTTCACTGCCATTAATAATGACGCCTTTCCAAGTGACTCCACCGCTGCGTGCGACACCAAATAAACGCTGTACATTGCCATCGGCGGGCCAAGCTAACTTACCTTTTCGTTTGCTTAAGCCGTCGAGGCGTGGTTCATCTTGCATCGCGGCAATAATAGCCGCTAGCACTTGTTCTAGAGCTTCTTGGTCTTTGCGCAGTTGCGAAATGCGTTGTTGGTCGGCGGATTGCTCGCGCGCTAATTTGGCGGCGATGTTTTGTTGCTCTTTTTGCTGTGACTGCAGCACGCCTTGCTGTTGCCGTTGTTCGCGTGCTTGGTTTTCGAGAATTTGCTGTTCGGTGACAATATCAGCCTTCACACTTTCGAGCTGATTCTGTGTTTCACGCAGCTCTGCAACCTGTTCAAGTCGAGCGCGATTAAAGTAGCCATAGTAACCGAGTAAACGTTCGAACTTTGCAGGATCTTCTTGATTCAGCACTAACTTCAAATAATCATGCTCCCCAATACGATAAGCTGCATCCAGTTGCTTCGCCAGCATTGCTAATTGCTGTGCTTGTTGCTGTTCCAATTCGATCTGTTGCTGTTGCAGGCTAGCAAGTCGAGCTTCAGTGGCTGCGATGGCGTCCCTTGTTGCGTTCAATTCTCCGGCGACTGCACTCATCTGCAGTTCCAATTGACGCAGTTCATTCTCGGTAATGGACAGCTCTTTAGCGCGCTGTTGAATAGCAGCTTCACGACGTTCTAGCTCTTTGGCTAAGGCTTCCAGTCGGGCTTCGGTCGCTGCTTTTTCTTCTGCCGTCGCATTTTGTTGCCAAGCGAAACATGGCGCAGTCAGCAGCAATAAAAAGACAGCGAACAGAATACGCATTAGCGTTTCAACGTCATGATGGGGGTACCAGTCATCTCGGCTGGTTGCGGTAGCCCGAGCAAATGCAGCATGGTGGGTGCAACATCCGACAAGCGTGCACCATCACGCGGGGTAGCATCGCGCCCCACGTATATAAACGGCACCAACTCACTGGTGTGGGCGGTATGTGACTGACCAGTATCATGGTCGTGCATTTGCTCAGCATTGCCATGATCTGCAGTAATTAAGCACTCACCACCAACTTCTTGAAGGGCCGCAACGACACGACCGATGCTGGTATCAACAGCCTCGATAGCTTTCACAGCCGCATCAAAGTTACCCGTATGACCGACCATATCGCCGTTAGGATAATTGCAGACAATCACATCAAACTCGCCGTCACGAATCGCATCAACGAGCGCATCGGTGAGCTGCTCAGAACTCATTTCAGGCTGCAAATCATAAGTCGCTACATTCGGTGATGGAATCAACACACGTTTCTCGCCAGTGAACTCTTGCTCACGCCCACCGCTGAAAAAGAAGGTCACATGCGCATATTTCTCGGTTTCCGAAATGCGTAGCTGTGTCTTGTTGTGCTGTGCAAGCCAATCTCCAAGCACGTTATTGAGTGGCTCTGGCGGGTAGGCAATCGGGCCTTGAGATCTTTAGAATACTCGGTCAACATGACATATGAGCTGAGTTTT
>DASSWH010000044.1:0-7859 GCA_035705175.1 Pseudidiomarina sp. | reverse complement strand
GGCGACTGTTGCAGCTTTCCACCATGCCGCTTGTTGCAGCAACAGCACAACGTCCAATGAGAATGTTGAAAAGGTCGTGAAAGCGCCCAACAGCCCAACCCCCAGCAATAACCAAAGCGTTTGATGGCTCGAATGATGCTGGGTATAGAGATATAAGACCGCCAGTAAAAATGAGCCAACTATGTTAACGACTAAGGTCGCCAAAGGGAATGCTTTCAGCGCAGAATTTGCCAAGGCAATACCAACCGCATACCGTGCCATCGAACCTATGGCGCCACCGATGGCAACATAAAAAAAATTAGTCATCACCACGTTTCCAATCACTCTTTTGATGCTGCTCACGGAGCCACTTCGATTTCTCACGCAATTGCTTTTCGAGACCACGATCAGTCGGTTGATAGAAATTGGAGACTGCTATTTCTGGCGGTAAATACCGTTCGCCAGGTACCACTGCGTTCGGGAAATCGTGTGCATAGCGATAATCGATACCATGTCCCTGCTCTTTATGGAGACTCGTTGGTGCGTTACACAGGTGTTTTGGTACGGCCAGATCAGGATACTCTGCAGCGGCCCGTTTTGCCGCTTTAAAGGCCGTATAAACGGCATTACTCTTGGGAGCGAGACAACAATAGATGAGCGCTTGTGCAATCGCTCGCTCACCCTCCGCAGGGCCAACGCGTTCAAAAGTATCCCAGGCATTGATAGCCAATTGCATCGCACGCGGATCGGCGTTTCCGATATCTTCCGAAGCAATGGCTAACAATCGACGCGCGACAACAAGCGCATCACCGCCACCCTCGAGCACGCGCGCATACCAATATAAGGCACCATCGACCGAGGAGCCACGCACCGATTTGTGCAATGCACTCAAAATATCGAAGAAGGCATCGCCTCGTTTATCATAACTGGCGTGCTTTTTCCCTACAGCCTGCTGTACCAGGCTTAGTTCGATAACATTCGACTCCGCTGCATCCGCTGCAATTTCTAAAAAATTCAATGCTCGTCGCGCGTCGCCGGCAGCACTAGCAACGAGAAATTCGAGTGCATTTGGCTCAATTTGTAATTGTCGTGCGCCAAGACCACGTTCTGCATCTCTAAGCGCAGCCATCACCAAGTCGGTAATCACGGTCTCGGTGAGATTTTGCAGTCGATAGATGCGTGCGCGAGAGAGTAAAGCTCGGTTCAGTTCGAAGGCGGGATTTTCCGTCGTAGCGCCGACAAAAATAATGGTGCCATCTTCGATGTGCGGCAAGAAGGCATCTTGTTGCCCTTTATTAAATCGATGTACTTCATCCACAAACAACAGCGTTCGCCGTTGTTGTTGTTCGCCACGAATTTGGGCCGCTTCAACTGCATTACGGATGTCTTTAACGCCACTGGTTACTGCACTTAAAGTCACAAAGTCTGCGTTCGCATTGAGCGCAATTAAACGTGCGAGTGTAGTTTTTCCTGTGCCGGGCGGCCCCCATAAAATCATTGAGTGCAACAGGCCGCGCTCCAGCGCACGGCGCAATGGTTTAGCAGGACCGAGTATATGCTCTTGCCCATTGTATTCTGTGAGTGTACGAGGCCGCATACGTGCGGCCAGAGGACGAAAATCAGGCGTAAAATCGAACGTCTGATTGGACATTAGAGTTTAACCTTGTGGATTTCGTTGATCATCGACATCAACACCAGCAGGAATGGTAAATTCAAAGAGTGACGGCTCCAGTTCACCATTTACAGTCACTTCAGAGAGTTCAATCGTGCTGATCTGTCCTTGTCCATCATCAAGAATAATAGTCTGGATAACCGGGCTTTGTGCTGCAAAAACGAGTTGTAAACTTTGCATCGAGTCAGCGCCTGGTAATGGCTGTAACGCAAAACTATCTCCTTCTTGCTTCACAATATAGTCCTGCCAAGCTGCCGCTGAGTCGTCAAGCAAAAGCAGGAGTGGACTCTGTTCCATCGTATCGGTCTGATCCGTAACTGTCACTTGCTCAACAAACGGATTGTAATACCACAGACTATCGCCATCTGCGATCATGACCGTTTCATCTGGAGCGTCGGTCTGCCAGTACAAGAAATGAGGACGTGCTAAAGCCAGTCTCCCATGCAGCTGCTGCACTAATTCACCTGCATTATCAGTAACTTGTTGACTAAACGTCGCATCCAGATGACGTATTTGCTGCAAGCGTTCGAGTAACGCTGCTCGTTCATCTGCAGTAACTACGGATGGAAACGTACTCAATAAACCCACTAAACTTGCGGCTACTACGACATTGACTTTACTTCTCATGGCATTAATCTCTTGGTGGTTTTGGCGCTAATACTTCGCGCTGGCCATTGTGACCTGCTGTAGTAACGACACCACTCATTTCCATTTGTTCAACAATACGGGCAGCTCGATTGTAACCAATTCTGAATTTCCGCTGAACGCTTGAGATAGAAACTCGACGCGTCTCGGTCACAAAAGCAACGGCTTCATCGTAGAGTGAATCAGATTCTTCATCACCCATGTCGAGCTGCTCACCGGGCAACAGCGAATCCTCACCCATATCACCCTTAAGAATTTCATCTAAATAATTGGGCTTACCGCGCTTTTTCCAGTCTGCGACCACGGCATGAACTTCGTGATCATCAACAAAGGCGCCATGAACGCGCGTCGGAACACCACTACCCGGTGGTAGGTACAGCATATCCCCAGCACCGAGCAATTGGTCGGCACCTGGTTGATCGAGAATAGTACGAGAGTCGATCTTAGACTGAACTTGGAACGCTATACGCGTCGGGATATTTGCCTTAATAAGACCGGTAATTACATCTACCGAAGGACGTTGAGTCGCGAGAATGAGGTGAATACCTGCAGCGCGCGCTTTCTGTGCGATTCGCGCAATCAACTCCTCTACTTTCTTACCGACGATCATCATCATGTCGGCAAATTCGTCTATCACGACCACAATACTAGGTAATTTCTCAAGTTCCGGAGGCAATGGATCCATGGAATCACCGGGCTTCCATATCGGATCGAGCAATGGTTCTCCAGCTTCGCGTGCTTCGACAACTTTCGCGTTGTAGCCCTTTAAGTTGCGCACGCCCAATGCAGACATAAGTTTGTAACGCCGCTCCATTTCACCAACACACCAACGCAACGCGTTAGCTGCGTCTTTCATATCCGTGACGACTTCCGTCAGCAAATGCGGTATTCCCTCATAGACAGACAACTCCAGCATCTTCGGATCAATCATAATCAAACGTACGTCTTCCGGTGAACTTTTATAAAGCAAACTCAGAATCATGACATTAACACCAACGGACTTACCCGATCCGGTCGTACCCGCCACCAATAAATGCGGCATCTTGGCGAGATCAACAATCACCGGTTGTCCGGCGATGCCCTTCCCTAATACCATTGTTAGTGGCGAGGAGCTTTGTTGGAAGGCGTCACAACTCACTACTTCACTAAAATAAACGGTTTCTCGGCTCTTATTCGGTAGTTCAAGACCAACATAAGACTTGCCTGGAATCACTTCGACTACTCGCACCGATATCGCCGACAATGAACGCGCAATGTCTTTATCCAAATTAGATATTTTTGAGACCTTCACACCCGGCGCCAAATCAAGTTCAAACCGAGTAATCACTGGGCCTGGTTGGACGTTGGCAACTTTGACTTCAACGCCAAAATCGAGCAACACGGCTTCAACTGTACTGCCAATTTGATCGAGCTCTTCTGGCGTCAGTGGATTGTGCGTTTTGTTCGGCCGATCAAGCAGTTCAATGGACGGTAACGGATCAACGGACAGCGTGATGGGAGAATCATCATCATCATCGTCGGCGGTGGGTACGGGTTCTGTCGTTGGTACTGAATGTTCCGCAATGGCTGCAGCGGCTTTGGCCTGCCGGGCTTCGCGACTAAAGCGACTGGGTGAAGAGACAGTTGATTTCATGTCAGTCGCAGCAGAATCCATACCAGCAAGAGCGAACGGCGGTTCGTCGTCATCCAACGCATTGATTTCAGGTATTGAGAGTTCAGGCTCGGAACGCTCCGCGCTTCGATTTGTAGAAGAACCTGTCTTCATCGGTGTACGGCTTGTCGCCTGCTCTGACTTCGCAAAGTACGAGCGAATGACTGCTACCAATGCTTGTAGCTGCTGTCCAATGAGTATTCCAACACGAATAGTGATAGCACCTATTCCGTCGATCAACTTAATCCAGGATAAGCCACTGACTAGTGTTAAACCGGTGAGCAAAAAGGTAAGCAACAATAAGGTGGTACCAATAATATTGAAATACGGCAGTAAGGAAGAACTAATCACGTCACCGACAATACCTCCAGCCGAGAACGAATACACATTCATAAAGTTCATCGACGCAAGTGCAGAGGCTCCAATAAAAGTTAATAGGAGACCGATGAGACGTAAGCCAAGGGCTAAATAATCTAACTCAAGTAAGCGATGTGGCTGTCGAAATAACATGTAGCCAAGTGCCGCAAAGCCAATAGGAACAAAATAAGATACATAGCCAAAAGCAAACAACAACGCATCAGCAAACCAAGCGCCGATTGCTCCTGCTGCATTTTCAATGGTGCCTTCGTAACTAGTCTGAGACCAGCTCGGATCAGCAGGACTAAAGCTACCCAGAGCTAACATGAGAAATAGCGCAAAAGCTCCACATAAAATTAGACCGACCTCTAGAACTCGTTGCACACCACTCATGGCAAGTCTCCATTGGCTTTATCGTTATAGTTATTGACCATCGTCGCTGCGGCTCCCTTGCAATGATACGGCTAAGTGTAGCGCGATTGTGGTGATTTCGCAGTAGCTAAACGCTTCTTTTCTTAACCTTTAATCAAGACCTTATTTTCGTGTTTTACCTCTTCCATGACCACGTAGGTGCGTGATTCATTGACACCTGGCATCATTAATATGGTTTCGCCAAGTAATTTGCGATATGAAGGCATATCCGGCACCCGAGCTTTGATCAAAAAGTCAAAATCTCCGGCAACTAAATGACACTCAAGAATCTCCGGGGTGGTGCGAACCGCATCACTAAATTCTGCGAATGCATCTGCTGAGGTTCGCGTTAGCGTTATTTCTACAAAAACCATCAGGTTCGCCCCGAGTTTCGCAGGGTTAATACGGGCCAAGTATCCTTCAATGACGCCTTCTTTCTCAAGTTTACGGACTCGTTCACTGCATGCCGTAGCGCTCAATCCTACTTTATCTGCGAGCGTCACGTTGGTCATACGCCCGTCACTTTGTAGGAGTCGTAGAATTTTTCGATCGATTCGGTCAATAGTGATTTTCACGGGTTCTTCTGGATTAAACATATTTTTTCACGCTTATAAATAGTTGTAGCCTATTTATACTCTATTTGAAGGCCTTAAAAAAGTACGAAACACACATGGCCTTTACCCTATAATGCGCAGCATCTTTTTCGATAAGTTTTTGCAGAAATAAATGAGGCAATCGACATGTTAATTGGTGTACCAAAAGAAATAAAAAATCACGAATACCGAATCGGCCTGACGCCAGCAGCAGTGAGAGAGTACGTTGAGCATGGTCACCATGTCATGATCGAACAAAATGGCGGTGCGGCCATTGGTTTTACCAATGAAGATTATGAGATTGCCGGCGCTGAAATCGTCAATGATCCAAAGGAAATCTTCGCCCGTGCTGAAATGATCATCAAGGTGAAAGAGCCTCAACCGGACGAATGTAAACAACTACGTGAAGGTCAAATTCTCTACACTTATTTGCATTTGGCTCCAGATCCAACGCAAACTCAGTTGCTCGCAGAAGCCGGTGTGACGGCGATTGCCTACGAAACGGTGACTGACCGCAATGGTGGTTTGCCTTTGCTCGCGCCAATGAGCGAGGTTGCTGGTCGTATGTCAATTCAAGCCGGAGCGCATAACCTTGAAAAAGCCAACGGTGGTAGCGGCACTTTGTTGGGTGGCGTACCGGGTGTTGAACCGGGAAAGGTGTTGATCATCGGTGGCGGCGTCGTCGGTACGCAAGCGGCGAAAATGGCTGTCGGTTTAGGTGCAGACGTCACTATTTTAGACCGTTCATTACCGCGTTTGCGTCAACTGGATGATCTTTTTGGCGGACGCGTAAAAACCATATACTCAACTGTCGACGCGATTGACCGTTTCTCTCGCGAAGCTGACTTGGTAATTGGTGCGGTTCTGATTCCAGGCGCCGCGGCTCCGAAATTGTTAACCCGTGAACACATCAAAAATATGAAACCGGGTTCAGTATTGGTAGATGTCGCCATCGATCAAGGCGGCTGCTTTGAGACATCAAAAGCAACCACCCATCAAAATCCAACCTACGTGGTTGATGACGTGATTCACTATTGCGTTGCGAACATGCCGGGTGGTGTTGCTCGGACATCAACTATTGCCTTGAACAATGCAACCCTGCCCTTTGGTCTTGCATTAGCAAATAAAGGCTTGGCTGCAATGGCAGCCGATCCGCATTTACTGAACGGTTTGAATATGCATAAAGGCAAGATCACCTATAAAGCCGTTCACGATGACCTCGGTAAACAGTTGGGACTTGACTATCTCGACCCGAACGAAGCGGTGAAAAGCTAACTCAGCTTTGTAAAGCAGTGCTGGCAAGAGACCCGTAGAATTAATCCTACGGGTCTCTTGTTTCAAGGGGTGGGAATTCCTACAATCGACCCCACTTGATTCATCATCTGCAGAATTGCGGTATCGAAAGGGAGTATATGTATTATGGCTGAGGCCAAACACTGTCGACTACTAATTTTAGGCTCCGGCCCAGCAGGTTATACAGCAGCAGTATATGCTGCGCGTGCCAACCTGAACCCTGTGTTAGTTACAGGTATGCAACAAGGTGGTCAATTAACCACTACCACTGAAGTAGAAAACTGGCCGGGTGATCCTGAAGGGTTAACAGGACCTGATCTCATGGTGCGGATGCAACAACATGCAGAAAAATTTAATACGGAAATTATCTTTGATCATATCAATCAAGTAGATTTCAACGCGCGTCCCATGCAGTTAAAAGGTGACAGTGGAAGTTACACTGCAGACGCAGTTGTCATTGCGACCGGAGCTTCAGCCAAATACCTAGGCTTAGAGTCTGAGCAAGCTTTTATGGGGAAAGGCGTGTCTGCCTGTGCGACCTGCGATGGCTTTTTCTATCGTAACCAAAAGGTTTGCGTTGTTGGTGGCGGCAATACAGCGGTCGAAGAAGCGCTCTATCTCGCCAACATAGCGAGTGAAGTGCACGTCATTCATCGCCGTGACACTTTCCGTGCTGAGAAGATTCTGGTCGACCGTCTGATGGAGAAAGCAAAGAACGGAAACGTTGTGTTACACCTCAACGAAACCTTGGATGAAGTTTTAGGTGACGACATGGGAGTAACTGGCGTTCGCACCAAGAACACGCAAACCGGTGAGCTCAAAGAATTGGCTGTCATGGGTTGTTTTATTGCGATCGGACATCAACCAAACACATCACTATTTACCGATCAGCTTGAGATGCACGATGGCTATATTGTGGTTCGTTCGGGCCTCAACGGAAATGCAACGGCGACGAGTATGCCGGGGGTATTCGCTGCTGGTGATGTTATGGATCATATCTATCGTCAAGCCATTACCTCAGCAGGTACCGGCTGTATGGCAGCACTGGATGCTGAACGGTATCTAGATGGGTTAACGAAAGCGTAGCGGCTATCTGTCGGTGCTAACTTTCCTTGATGACCGTGCTGAATTTCCGCCAATAAGCGATGCACTTGACGAACCCAATGGGCTCTTGGCTGTTGGCGGAGATTTATCGACTGAACGTCTGATTCGTGCCTATAGACAGGGAATATTCCCTTGGTACGGTCAAGATGACCCT
>DASSWH010000043.1:0-5846 GCA_035705175.1 Pseudidiomarina sp. | reverse complement strand
ATTACCGAAGCGCTGGCGCTCTATCAACGTATTGGTTATCAAGTCCTGCAGGTTAGTGCGAAAGCGCAACAAGGCATGTCTGATTTGCATCAGTTGCTGCAGAATCAAGTGTCTATTGTGGTCGGGCAATCCGGTGTCGGTAAGTCGTCTTTGGTCAATGCGTTATTACCCGACATTGATGCTGAGGTGAATGTTATTTCGGAGAACTCTGGATTGGGTCAACATACCACAACGGTTGCAACACGTTATGTGTTACCGCAAGGTGGCGTTCTGATCGACTCGCCAGGCATTCGCGAATTCGCACTCTGGCATTTAGAACCCGAACGAGTCGCTTGGTGTTTTATCGATTTTCGCCCATTCTTAGGGTTATGTAAGTTTCGCGATTGTAAGCATATGGATGATCCAGGCTGTGCTTTACAAGAAGCCGTTGCAACAGGTGATCTCGCTGAAGCTCGGTTGTACAATTTCCATCGTATTATTGAATCGATGACGCTGAAAAAGCCGAGTCGAGCTACATCTCGAGGTGATAAAACGTGAATTGGGATAAATTCAAAATCCAGTTGCAGTATGCGACACCGAAACATTTATTGTCGCGATTGGTAGGTAAGTTTGCCGCAGCCCGAGCTGGCTGGTTCACGCAACTATTTATCCGTTGGTTTATTAAACAATACCGTATCGATATGTCCGAAGCGGTCTACGAAAACCCTCGTGATTACAGCACCTTCAACGAGTTCTTCACGCGCTATTTGAAACCAGATCTGCGCCCTTTAGAAGCAGCCGCTGACGACCAATTTGCACACCCAGTTGATGGGTCTGTGAGCCAATTGGGTGATATTGAAGATGGCCGTATCTTTCAAGCAAAAGGGCATGACTACAGCCTCACCGAATTACTTGGCGGTGATGTGCGCGATGCACATGCTTTCCGCGATGGTGATTTTGCAACCATTTATTTAGCGCCAAAGGATTACCACCGTCTGCACATGCCTTACGACGGCATATTACGGAAAATGATCTATGTGCCTGGTGATTTGTTCTCGGTGAATCCTCTCACGGTTGCGAATGTGCCTAATTTGTTTGCTCGGAATGAACGGGTGATCGCGATTTTTGAAGCCGATTTTGGCAAGTTTGCCATGGTGTTGGTCGGTGCCACCATCGTTGCTAGTATTGGTACCGTATGGGCTGGAACCGTGACACCGCCGACAGGCCCCCATGTGCATAGTTGGGATTATCCAGCGAGTGGTGACCAAGCCATTAAACTGCGCAAAGGTGAAGAAATGGGCCACTTCAAACTCGGCTCTACCGTTGTCTTGCTCTTCCCTGAAGATACGATCGACTTTGCTGACGATCTTGAACCTGGCACGGTAACTCGTATGGGTGGCGTTCTCGGTAAGCGTGAGTCTGACGACTAAATGTTTATCGTCGCGCATCGCGGTGCTAGCTTTGAAGCGCCCGAAAATACTCTGGCGGCGTTTAGTCGGGCATTGGATGCGCAAGCCGATGGCATTGAAATTGACGTATTCCCTATTCAAGACGACTGGATAGTTTTCCATGATCGTTATCTGCAACGCCTTACGGCAACCCCTGGTCGTCTACTGGACTGTTCGCTAGCTGAACTTAAGCAGATGAAGGTGTTTAGTCAGCAGTCCATTCCGACTCTTAGCGAAGCACTTGAGTTTATTAATGGCCGCTGTACGGTCAATATCGAATTGAAGGGTGCAGACATTACCCGCGGACTCACGAAGCATTTGCGTCATGCGATAGCAAACTACAACTTCCAACCCGAGCAGCTCATTGTCTCAAGCTTTAATCATCATTGGCTACGTCAACTCAAACACGATCATCCCGAGCAACGTATCGGTGCATTAACCACCGCCTGCCCGCTAGCCTATGCTCGTTTTGCCAGCGAACTCGATGCCTATTCGGTTCATATTGATGTTGATTTTGTGACACCAGAATTTGTCGCCGATGCACATGCTCGAGGCTTGTTGGTGTGGGTGTTTACGGTAGACGAGCCAGATGATATCCGCGATTTAAAGGCGATGGGCGTAGATGGGATCTTTACCAATCATCCGCGGCTCGCTCGCAATATTCTGGAGCAATTACCCGTCGCACCGCATGAAAGCCTGCGCGACGGGTAAAGCACTTATTTCGGATGTTTCAGTTCGAGTTCTGCTAACTCTTGAGCGAGTTGTTCTGGCGAACTTGTGTTCCGCGCCAGCAAAGAGTACAGCGACGGAATGACGAAAATCGTCAGGAACGCCGACAATGCCACGCCACAGAAAATAACTAACCCGATGACCATGCGGCTCTCAGCGCCCGGTCCACTACCCAGAATTAGCGGCACTGCACTCATTAATGTCGTAAACGCAGTCATAATGATAGGTCGCAAACGTTGCTGAGCTGCGCGTACCAATGCGTCATCGAAATCAACACCTTGGTCACGTAATTGGTTCGCAAACTCGACAATCAAAATGCCATTCTTAGCTGCTAAGCCAATCAACATCACGATACCAATTTGGCTATAGATATTGAGACTTTGGTCAAATACATAGAGACCAATAACGGCTCCTAGGAAAGCTAATGGCACCATCAGCATAATGACCAACGGATGAATAAAGCTTTCGAATTGCGCGGCGAGCACCAAATAGGCAATCAATAGGGCTAAAATAAAGACGAAGATGACCGAGCTACCACTCTCTTTGTAGAGCTGCGATTCCCCTTTGTAGTCAATGGAGACATCATCAGGAAGCTTCTCCGCAACGATATTCTCTAGATAAGCCAATGCCTCACCAATCGGGTAGCCTTCCGCAAGGTTAGCCTCAATGGTGATGCTGCGCATACGGTTGTAACGATTCAAACGCGCTGAGGTCGCCTGTTCTTCGACCGTGACTAAGTTCGATAGCGGGATGAGTTCTTGCGTGGCCTGAGAGCGCACATAGATATTGTCGATAGCACCTGGACTGCGATAATCCGAGCGCTCACCTTCGAGAATCACATCATATTCTTCACCGCGATCCAAATAGGTGGTCGCCCGTCGCTGTCCCAGCATGGTTTCCAAGGTGCGCCCGATGTCACCTACTGATACACCTAAGTCAGATGCACGCTCTTGGTTTATGCGAATCAGCAATTGCGGCAGGGTTTGTTTAAAGTCACTATCCAAGTCGAGTAAGTTCGGATTCTTACTCGCTTCCTCAATAACGACGTCACGGTATGCTGCGAGTTGCTCATAGGTATTACCTTGCAGAACAAACTGTACCGGCCGACCATTGCCGCCACTAATACCACTGCGCATAAAGCCAAAGGCGCGAACACCAGTCACTTTGTTAAGCTTCTCAGAGACTTCGTCCATCAAGTCAAAAGTAGACCAATCGCGTTGATCAAAGGGCACCGCACCCACAATTGCCATACCTGCAGAGTCGCCCCAACCTGGCGCGCGGATGATCAAGCGGTCGATTTTTCCCTCATCAATATAGGGTAATAAAATTTGCTCAATTTCACTCATGTGAGCTGAATTCGATTCAAAACTTGAACCTTCAGCGCCACGCACCACAACAAAGAACGTACCGCGGTCTTCGGGTGGCACAAACTCTTGCGGGATCAGCTTCACCAAACCAAATGACAGTGCGCTAGCAGCAACAATCAATAGTACCGCCATACTCGGGAATGCCAGGGTTCGCTTCAGGACACGGACGTAGCCAGCTTCGACCCATTTGAATACGCGATCAATGTTGCGACCCAACGCACTCGAGCGCTCACGTTTTTTTAGGATTTTCGAACTGAGCATCGGTGACAAGGTCAGCGCGGCGACACTTGAGAAGAAAACAGCTGCAGCAATAGCCAATGCAAACTCAGTGAACAGTTGTCCGATATTCCCATCCAAGAAGGCCAAAGGGACGAAAACCGAGATCAGCACTAATGTGGTCGCGACGACCGCAAAACCAACTTCGCGGGCACCACGATAAGCCGCTAATAAGGGGGGCTCGCCTTCCTCGACTCGGCGATAAATATTCTCTAGCACAACGATCGAGTCATCCACCACTAATCCAATCGCAAGAACCAGCGCAAGTAGGGTCAATAGGTTGATGGAGAAGCCCATTGCAAACAACGCAATATACGACGCAATTATGGCAACAGGTACCGTGAGTGTCGGGATCAGTGTCGCGCGAACATTGCCAAGGAAAAGGTAAATCACGACGATAACGAGCGCGATCGCAATGCCGAGTGTATTGTATACCTCGTCAATTGAACCTTTGATGAAAATCGATGAGTCATAACTCGGTACGATAAACATCGTTTCTGGAAGCGTTTCTTCAATCAAAGCAATGGCGTTCTGGACATTCTCAACGACATCGAGCGTATTGGCTTTCGACTGCTTAATAATGCCGATACCAATCATGTTGATACCATTACCACGGAAATCCGTCTTATCGTTCTCGGCATCCATTTCAACGCGAGCGATCTCACCTAAGCGAACCAATTGTCCATTATCGCCTCGGGCAATACTCAATCGCTTAAAATCTTCTGGGGTGAGATAAGTTCGAGCTACTCGCACTGAAAATTCACGGTCGACCGACTCTACTTCACCTGCCGGCAGCTCAACGTTTTCTGAACGAAGTTTGTTCTCAACATCGGTAACCGTGATATTCCGTGCTGCCATCGCATCACGATCGAGCCAAATGCGCATTGCGTAGCGACGTTCGCCGCCCAGATTGACCCGCGCCACACCATCCACAACCGATAGTCGATCGACAATGTAACGATCGGCATAATCGGTGAGTTCGAGCACGGTCATACTCTCACTGCGCAGGTTGTACCAAACGACCGTACTCTCGTCGGAGTTCGCTTTGGATACTTCCGGTGGATCGACTTGCTCAGGTAGGTTATCTAAAACGCGTGATACACGGTCTCGAACATCATTCGCCGCCGCATCAATATCACGATTTAACGTAAACTCAATATTGATACTCGAACGACCGTTACGGCTGCTCGAATTGATATTTTTAATGCCTTCAATACCACTGATACGATCTTCGATGATTTGCGTGATTTGGGTTTCGACAATTTCTGCTGAGGCACCATTGTAATCGGTGTCGATCGATACCACTGGCGGATCGATATCAGGGTACTCTCGTAACGGCAGCATCGTAAAACAAACAATACCGAATACGATGAGAAGAATATTTACAACCGAGGCAAAGACCGGGCGTTTGACCGAAACATCGGCGAGAAACATCGCTTAGCCCTCCCGCACGGTTACAGTAACGCCATCGCGTAGCCGCACAATTCCTTCTGTGACGATTCGTTGTCCGGGCTGAATACCATTTAAAACTTCAACAATGCCAGGCTTCCGACGACCGATCGTAACCTCAGTTTGTGTTGCGATATTGTCATCCCCAATCACATAGACATAATGTCGGTCTTGCATTGGCACAATAGCTTTTTCAGGCACGATCATGGTGTCATCAACACTACGCAGCAAACTGACTCGTAACAGCATGCCTGGACGTAACTTGATATCTTCATTCGGAATCAACGCCCGTACGAGAATCGATCGAGTTAATGGGTCTACCCGGGAATCAATACCCTGAATTTCTCCCACAAATTGCTCGCCAGGGTAAGCTCCACTGCGCGCTGCAACCGTTTGTCCGAGCTGGATACTGGCAAAATATAACTCTGGCACATTGAAATCGAGTTTGATTGGAGTGATGTCATCCAGCGTTGTGATTTCTTCACCAGGCAATACCAATGAACCAACGCTGACATTGCGGATACCCAGGCGACCTCCGAACGGAGCCGTAATTCGCTTCTGTGCCAACTGAGTTTCGGCTACTTCGAGCGCCGCAATA
>DASSWH010000042.1:0-7581 GCA_035705175.1 Pseudidiomarina sp. | reverse complement strand
AATGTCTGACATCATAATGAGGAGCTTGCAGTACGTTAGGCTCCACACAATACACCAGAATAATGGGATGTTTCGATTCAATGGCACGTCGTAACGGCTCGTGATCGGTCAGACGAAGATCACGTTTTAGCCAAACAACGGAAACACTCACGGGATGCCCTAGTCTTTGATAGGCCAGTCGGCAGCATCAATATGGTCGAGCGGACCATCGTTAGCCTCACCCTGCCAGCGCTCTATAAAAGTACCATCGGGGTCGTACTGACGAGTTTGCTTGGCCAGGTCAAACTGTCGATGTCCGCGCGGGTCGGCACCAACGCCCGCCAAGTATTGCCAGTTGCCCCAGTTAGCAGCCACATCGTAGTCCACCAACTGTTGTTCGAAGTATGCCGCACCATAGCGCCAGTCGAGCTGCAATTCATGAACGAAGCAGCTAGTCACCAGCTGACGTCCGCGGTTCGACATGTAACCAGTGGCATTGAGTTGCTTCATACAGGCATTCACGATGGGATAGGGGGTATTGCCCTGACACCATTTCTGCAGCCGACCACCGTAGAAACTTGTTGCTGGACGTTGTGCTTTAATACCTTGGAAGCGATAGAGATTTTTCTTATGAGTGTGTGCATACCATTGGAAATACTCACGCCACAGCAGCTCAAAATAAATCCAATAAGTACTGTCATTCGCACCATGCTCGCGTTCGTAGGTATGTAAACGTTGATTGAGTCGACGGACCGATAATGATCCATTGGCAAGCCACGGTGAAAACTTGGTGGATGCATTCCAATCATCTAATGCATTTCTTGTTTCTTTATAGGTGCTTGCATGACGATGCCGGAAATACGTGCTGACATGCGTTAACGCGGCGTCACACCCACCCTGAACCACCGGCTGGTCGACGGGCAGCAGTGGTGCCAATGGTTTGGCATCGTAATACCGCCAATCGCTTGCTCTCAGCGGTGCCGTTGGCAGTTGCTTGGGCGCATCCAACGGTGGCCGAATGGCTACCCGTAAATTGGGTTGCTCAACTAAGCGTCGAAACTTCGAGAAGGACTCTGGCAATTGTTGCAGTTGAAATGGCAACTGAGCTTGATCGAACAAGGTATGGGTATCGTCCTCAATAAAAGTCAGATAAGGATAGCGTTGCTGCGCCAGTTGCCAATACTGATTTTCATAGAAGCCCGCATTGCGTGAGCGATACACCACATCGACATGACCTCGACTGACGAGTTCCGCGAGTGCTTGTAGCGGGGGTTCATAAGTGACCAGTAGCCGATTTCCGCGTTGACGTAGCGCTAGGTCGAGCTGGCGCATGGACTCATGCAAGAACAACCAGCGCGCATTACCCATGCTGCGCATACCATACCGATTTGGGATAAACCATTGCGGGTTCACTGGGCACCAACAAATCAGTTGATCGCATTCAGAGGCAGCTTGCGACAGCACGCGGTGGTCGTCGACTCGTAAGTCGTTTTGAAACCAAATCAGACCAACGCGGTGTCGCATAGTTAATTCACCTTATACCAATTCAGTGAGAGATTTTTTGCTGAACGCTTCAATTTCATCATCACGGCCGTCACGCATCTTCAGCAACCAGTTCGGATCTTGCAGCAGTGCACGGCCCACAGCGATGAGGTCAAACTCGCCGGCGCTCATTCGTTTATTGAGCTCTTCAATTCCGGATTTCTCGACAGCTGGCTTGTCCGAGGCAAAGGTACCGCTGATAAAGTCTTCAGTAAGACCAACACTGCCAACAGAAATAGCCGGTTTACCACTAAGTTTTTGTGTCCAACCCGCTAGATTGAGGTCAGAACCTTCAAATTCAGGTTCCCAGAAGCGACGCTGTGACGCATGAAAGATATCGACCCCGGCGTCGCTTAACCATTTCAGCAATTGTTCAAGCTCGGCAGGTGTCTCGCAAAGACGTGCTGAATAGTCTTGCTGCTTCCATTGCGAGAAGCGGAAGACGATCGCAAAATCATCACCGACTGCAGCGCGGACCGCGCGCACGACTTCGGTCGCAAACCGGGCACGATTCTCAAACGAGCCGCCATATTCGTCAGTACGTTCGTTGGTGCCAGCCCATAAAAATTGATCGACCAAGTAGCCGTGCGCACCATGAATTTCGACGCCATCGAAACCGACTTCTTTAGCCAACCGAGCAGACTCTGCAAAGCCATGAATGACCGCATCGATGTCGGCTTTGGTCATGGCTTTGCCGTTTGCTTTGCCCGGTGCAAACAAGCCAGACGGACTGTAGGCAGGTGCTGCATTGTCGGACTCAGGTTTACGCACCGAGCCGACATGCCAAAGTTGTGGAATTATTTGCCCGCCCGCCGCGTGCACGGCTTCGACAACGTGCCGCCATCCCTCCATAGCTTCTTCGCCATAGATATGCGGTACATTGGGATAGCCGCTGGCACCTTCATGCATAATTTCCGTACCTTCGGTAATGATCAGACCGATTTGCCCCTCAGCACGGCGTTGATAATAGGCAACATTTTTGGGGTTAGGTACGTTTCCCGGTGAGAAGCTGCGGGTCATCGGAGCCATCACGACTCGATTACGCAAGTTTAAACTTTTGCATTGAAAGGGTTGAAATAACGGTGCTAGCTCGCTCGCGATCGAGGTGGCCATAAAAACTCCTACTTAGTATTTGGGATCAGTACGCAAACGCTATCGCTATAGATCTTTATAACGGCAGCTAATTTGCGTCGTGAAAGGAACTATTCAAACATGGTGTCTGGAAGCGGAGATTCAATACATGCGCACAAAGTTGCGACTAATTTTTTCTCAGTGGTCGAGATCACGTTATCGTGGGTGCAAATGGTGGTCCAGTGCGCCACGGCTCGCTGCTTCTGTTGTGGTGACCAACGCTTGATCGTGGATATGGCTGCGCTGAGCTTCGTGTAATCGATAGTGTTTCCGGCTTCGGCTTGTTGCAGTGCTGAACAGGTTGTTGTTAAAGCCTCTTTGTTATCCAGTGTGGCTTTGAAGGCACCTTTGGGCAGTAATTGTCGCGCGAGCAACTGATACAAGCACCAATGAAACATATCGGTGCTCTGCTCTAGCACTTGTAGATCGTGAATTAATGACACACGTTTTGATTCTGGCGCAAGTCGCAAGGCCGGAACGGCTAACTCGATCAGCGCCAGTTGTTGGGCCGGATCTAAAGCGGCCAGTTCATTGACCACATCGCTTGCGGTGGCATCCATGGAGTTACTGATCAGAGCACGAACCAACTCTGGCGCATGTTGCGGCGAGCGGGCCCTATCAAGCATTAATGCCGGGAGGGCTAACATTGCTAGCTGGTCTAGTGCTGAGGGTTTTGGTTGCTTGGCTTGTTGCTCCGCTTGGCTCTGGGAAAAGGCTTGACGCGGTTGCGGAAACTTACCATTCCAGCGTGGTTGAATACGTTTAATTCGTTTATCGAGTGGAGGATGTGTCGCCATCAAACTAAACCATTTCGACAAGGCCTGTCCGAAGAATAGATGCGCGACTTCATCCGCATTTTGATGGCGCACACGACTACCTTCCTGACGAGCCCCTATTTGTTGTAAGGCTCCCGATAATCCCTCAGGGTTCCGAGTAAATTGAACCGCGGCCGCATCAGCCAGATATTCGCGTTGACGGCTTACCGCAGCTTTAATGATATTGCCGAAGAAGACGCCAATCCCCCCAATAATTAGCAATGCGATGCCGATAATCGGTAGCGCATTATTGTTATTCCGTCCGCGCGAACGAAAGCGTGCCGAGTGCAGCAAAATCCGACCGAAGTGGGCAAGCGCCAAGATACCGGCTAACGCTGCAATCAAGCGGATATTAAGGCGCATATCACCGTTCAAAATGTGGCTAAATTCATGCGCTACGACACCTTGTAACTCTTCTCGAGAGAAGGTTTCTATCGATCCTTGCGTGAGTCCAATCGCGGCATCTTTCGTCTCATAACCTGCGGCAAACGCATTAATGCCGGCCTCATTGGGCAGGATATACACAGCAGGCACTGGCATATTGGCAGCAATCGCCATTTCTTCGACTACATTCAAAACGCGACGCTGAACGGGGTCTTGCGAGTCGGGAGCAATTCGAACGCCGCCGAGTTGTTCTGCAACGACGTGACCACCCGGCTTTAAGCTCACCCATTTGGCTAGCATGATAAGTAGTATGGCACCACCTACAGCCGCGGCAATGATGCTCAGCGGCTTCCACTGAATCACATAGTCGGCATTGGCTTGGGTTTGCGTGACACCACCCATAAATATGGCTGCGACTCCGACCACTAAGCCGATGATGAGAATAAAGGCGAGGACAAACAAAAACACCAACAACAGCGTGTTGCGGCGCGCTTGTTGTTGGTGTTCGAAAAAGTTAACCATAATGACTCTTCTGCGTTAACGTCAGGCCTAAAATTGAACTTTCGGCGCAGCCTGAATCTCGGCGCTATCAGCAAACTCCAGCAAGCTGGCATCTTTGCTGTGTCCGAAGAAACTGGCAAACGCAACCGGTGGAAACGACTGCCGATACGTGTTGTAGGTCATTACTGCATCGTTAAACGCTTGCCGAGCAAAGGCGACACGGTTTTCGGTACTCGTCAGCTCTTCAGATACTTGCATCATGTTTTGGTTGGCTTTCAAATCGGGATAGGCTTCCATCACCACATTGAGGCGACCTAAAGCAGAACCCAATGCGCCCTCAGCGCCACCTAATTGCGCCATTGCGGCACCATCGCTTGGATTTTTTGCGGCTTTCGGTAACGCGGCAGCAGCTTGATTACGAGCGGCGATGACAGACTCAAGCGTTTCGCGTTCATGTTTCAAATAACCCTTCGCCGTCTCGACTAGGTTAGGGATCAAGTCGTAGCGACGTTTTAATTGCACTTCAATTTGTGCAAAAGCGTTCTCGAATTGATTGCGTAAACGAACCAACTTGTTGTAAATGCCGATCAAATAGACCAACAACAGAACGACAACGATTAAAATAATCCAGCCAGTACCCATCACAAAACTCCTTCTGTCTCATGTACTCACCATGCTATGCTTTAGCGTCATTAGCAAGCGACATAATTGTAATATTTTAATGACAGCATCGACCGCCACTGCCCCAGGGAATTTATTTATCGTAGCCGCTCCAAGTGGCGCCGGTAAGTCCAGTTTAATCCGTGCTTTGCTGGAACGCCACAATGATGGCTCCATGCAAGTATCGGTCTCGTGCACAACCCGCGCCCCACGCCCCGGTGAGCGTGATGGAGTGCACTATCACTTTCTCACGGTCGAACGCTTCCAAGCCAAAATCGATAACCACGAATTCTATGAGTGGGCCAAAGTTTTCGACAATTATTACGGAACCTCGCGGACGGTCATCGAAGAGACTTTGCAGCAGGGCATTGATGTGTTTCTCGACATCGATTGGCAGGGTGCGCGGCAAGTACGCGACGCCTATCCGGCCGCACAGTCAATTTTTATTGTGCCACCAAGTCTGGCCGAATTAGAACAGCGTTTACGCACACGAGGTCAGGATAGCGATGCCGTTATTCAGCAACGTATGGCGAAAGCGCAGACAGAAATGTCGCATTATCATGAGTTTGACTATTTATTAGTGAACGACGAGTTTAGCGCCACGTTGGCTAATTTTGAGCATATCGTCTTGGCGCGGCGTCACCGAATGCCGTTGCAGCAAGCACGGCATGCAGCTAAACTCAAAGATCTCTTGGCGAATGACGGCTAAATCCGTATAATTCCTGACCCATTTGTAAGTGCTGGAGTAAGTAATGGCTCGCGTAACTGTTGAAGAAGCTGTCGACCGTGTTGGCAACCGTTTTGATTTAGTCTTGGTCGCGTCACGTCGTGCCCGTCAGCTAGCCACTCAAGGCAAAGATGCTTTGGTGCCGTGGAAGCATAATGAAAAAGCGACTGTAGTTGCTTTACGTGAAATTGAAGAAGGCAAAATCGACGCGAAGCGTTTGGATGCCGATGAACGCCGTGAAATGGCACAACAAGACGCTGATGAATTAGCAGCTGTTGACGCGCTGCGTGGTATTGAGTAACTCGGGTGTATTTGTTTGAAGGCCTCCGACAGCAACTTACGGACTACCTTCCACCTCATCAGGTAGAGCAAATTGCTGCGGCCTTCAAATTGGCCGCAGTGGCTCATAGCAAGCAAAAGCGTCAATCTGGCGAACCCTATATTACCCACCCTGTTGCCGTGGCTGGTCTATTGGCCGACATGCGCCTGGATCATGAAACCATCATGTCGGCACTGCTGCATGATGTCATTGAAGATACCGACTTTACTCAAGAAGACTTAGCTGAACAGTTTGGCGCGACCGTTGCCGAGCTGGTTGAAGGTGTTTCGAAACTCGACAAGCTGCAGTTCCATTCCAAAGAAGAACTGCAAACCGAGAACTATCGCAAGATGATTATGGCGATGGTGCACGACATTCGTGTGATCTTGATTAAACTTGCCGATCGCACACACAACATGCGCACTATTGGCAATTTACGTCCAGATAAGCGGCGTCGTATCGCTCGTGAAACGCTCGAAATTTATGCACCGCTCGCCCATCGTTTGGGTATTCACGACATCAAGAATGAATTAGAACTGCTCGGATTCCATGCGTTGTATCCGTGGCGCGCGCGTCTGCTTGAATCGCAAGTGAAGAAAGCGCGTGGTAATCGGCGTGAGCTGGTCGAACGCGTGCAGCAGGAAATTGAGAAACGCCTGCAGGATGTATCGATTCAAGCTCGTGTTATCGGTCGCGAAAAGCATCTCTACAGTATTTACAAAAAAATGCTGCACAAAGAATTGCAGTTTGAAGAAGTGATGGATATTTACGCGTTTCGGGTCATCGTCGACGAGGTCGATACCTGTTATCGCGTGCTTGGTGCATTGCATAACTTGTACAAACCCATTGAGACGCGATTCAAAGATTACATCGCCATTCCTAAATCGAATGGCTATCAGTCATTGCACACCAGCTTGAAGGGTCCACATGGCATTCCGGTTGAAGTACAAATTCGAACGGAAGAAATGAATTTGATGGCTGATCGCGGCGTTGCGGCGCACTGGTTATACAAGACCGAAGAAAACAGCGGCACGACTGCGCAGGTTCGCGCTCGTCGATGGATGCAAAGCTTACTCGAATTGCAACAGAGTACGGGGAATGCGTTTGAATTTATTGAGAACGTGAAATCTGAGCTGTTCCCTGAAGAAATCTATGTGTTTACGCCGGAAGGGCGCATCATTGAGCTGCCGCAGGGCGCAACGCCGGTTGATTTTGCATATGCTGTCCATACCGATATCGGCAATACCTGCATTGGTGCTCGCGTCAACAATCGAGTGTTTTCATTGAGCAAGCCACTAGAGACTGGTCAAACGGTAGAGATTAAAACCGCACCAGGCTCACGACCCAATATTGCCTGGTTGAACTTTGCGGTTACTGGTAAAGCCCGCGCTAAAATTCGCCAATATTTGAAAGGGCAAGAAACGCTCGAAGCCGAGCACTTAGGTGAACGCCTTTTGCGGGCGGCATTGGGCTCGACCAACTTCGACGAAATTCCAGAAAAGGAATTCAAGCGCGTTATCAAA